>JAAYRF010000083.1 GCA_012518905.1 Bacillota bacterium
CGTCCTGAGCCAGGATCAAACTCTCCGTTAAAGATTTATACCAATCCCTAGCGGGATTAGATTCTGGCTAAATTCAAACTTGGCTGCACAAGCTTTCATTTACGCTGTTCAGTTTTCAAGGTTCAAGCTAAGTCGGAAGCCAAGGGCTCCAGCGACATCACTTATTCTACCACAGTCCTCCTGCGGAATCAATAGCCATTTTCCACGGATGTTTGTCAAAGCAGAGCCAGGACTTCCAGAACATACTAGACAAGAAAGGCTACCTTTGGTAATACTACTTCTTGGGATGAGTTTTCGACAATCCCTACTCCCCTTCCACAAAGGCTGGCTCTAGGGCCAGCCTTTGTCCACCTTACTCATCCTGGCGTCCGGCCACTAACGCAATGGCCACAACCTTGTCATCTTCCTCAACACGCATCAGCTTTACACCCTGGGTATTGCGGCCAAACACTGATATATCCGATACAGGCTGTCGAATCATCAGCCCTGATGAGTTGATGATCATTAACTCGTCTTCTTCTCTTACAACCTTAGCACCGACTATTGTTCCAATTCTGTCCGTTTGGTTAATCGTCTTAATACCTTTACCGGCCCGACCTTGGGATCTATATTCAGAGATATCGGTACGCTTGCCATAGCCCTTTTCGGTGACAACCAAGACCTTGGCACCTGGCTCAACAACGTTCATACTGACGACTTCGTCACCTTCATCCAGGTTAATGCCCTTAACCCCCATGGTAGCTCTACCCATGGGCCGAACCTCTGTCTCACTGAATCGAATGGACATTCCCTCTCTGGTGACCAAGAGAATCTCTTCATCGCCGTCGGTGAGCCGCACACCGATCAGTTCATCTCCACCCTCCAGCACTATCCCGATTAGGCCTACCCTGGGACTATCAAACTCTCGTAGGGCAGTCTTTTTCACCCGTCCCATCTTCGTCCCCATCAAGAGATACTCGCTGTCACCATACTCATCAATGGCAATTACGGCCTGTACCTTTTCCCCTGGCTCAATTTGGATGAGGTTAATAATAGCTACGCCCCGCGCCTGCCTACCGGCTTCGGGGATTTCGTAGCCCTTGAGCCTATACATTTTCCCCTTATTGGTAAAGAAGACAATATGGGAATGAGTTGAGGTAATAAATAGATGCTCCACAAAGTCTTCTTCCTTCATGGTCAGTGCGGTGATTCCCCGCCCACCTCGGCGCTGGCTTCTATAGGTATCAACCGGAATACGCTTTATATAGCCATGGTGAGTTAGGGTCACCACTATATCTTCGTTGGCTATCAGGTCTTCAATCTTGATATCACCAGAGTGGCCGGTAATCTCCGTCCGCCGCGGATCGGCGTATTTTTCCCTGATTTCCAGTAGCTCTTCTCTTACGATGGCATATACTTCCCGAACATCACCTAAGATCTCTTTGTATCGGGCGATCTTAGCTACCAAATCGGCATATTCGCTTTCGATCTTGTCTCTTTCCAATCCAGTTAGCCGCCGCAACTGCATGTCCAAAATGGCTACTGCTTGCTTCTCTGTGAGACCAAAACGGCTCATCAGCCCTTCTCTAGCTTCCCTATCGCTGGCTGACCCACGAATTAGCCGGATGATTTCATCAATGTTATCAAGGGCAATCCGGTAACCTTCTAGGATATGGGCCCGCTCTTCTGCCCTGCGCAGTTCGAAGCGAGTTCGCCGGGTGACAACCTCCCGTTGGTGATCAAGATAGTGTTGCAGGACTTCTTTAAGATTCAGGACCTTAGGCTCGCCATCGACCAGAGCCAGCATAATGACCCCGAAGGTGTCCTGGAGCTGCGTATGCTTGTACAATTGGTTCAGAACCACATGAGGGTTGGTATCTCGCCGTACCTCCATTGTAACCCGAAGCCCCGTACGGTCGGATTCATCTCTTAGGTCAGTGATGCCGTCAATCCTCTTATCCCTCACCAAACCTGCGATTTTCTCTATAAGGTTTGCCTTGTTGACCATGTACGGAAGCTCTGTTACTACTATCCTCGTCTTGCCATTCGAAAGCTGTTCGAGTTGAACTCGAGCTCGCATTCGTATACGCCCTCGCCCAGTAGCATAGGCGTCATCTATAGCGTCGCGACCAAAGATGATACCGCCAGTAGGGAAATCAGGGCCCTTGATGGCTCGCTGCAAAGCCTTGATGGGCACATCCGGGTTATCGATCAGCATCACAAGACCATCAATAACCTCTCCTAGGTTATGCGGCGGAATATTGGTAGCCATTCCCACAGCGATTCCCGAGGCTCCGTTAACCAGTAGATTGGGAAACCGAGACGGAAGCACTTCAGGTTGCTCTAAAGTTTCATCAAAGTTGGGAATAAAATCTACCGTATCCTTATCGAGGTCCCGCAACATCTCCTCGGCCAACCTAGATAGCCTTGCCTCAGTATACCGCATGGCCGCGGCGGGATCTCCATCGACAGAACCGAAGTTTCCATGGCCATCTACCAGCATATATCTATAGGAAAAATCCTGAGCCATCCTCACCATTGCATCATAAATGGCAGATTCACCATGGGGATGGTACTTACCTATGACTTCTCCCACGATACGAGCTGATTTGCGATGGGGCCGATCGGAACGCATCCCTAGTTCACTCATGCTATAGAGAATCCGACGTTGGACCGGCTTAAGACCATCTCGTACATCAGGTAGGGCCCGATCTACAATAACTGACATGGCATAGCGGAGATACGAAGTTCGCATTTGCTCCTCTATACCAACTCCAATCACACGTTGACCACGAAAATCCATAGTCGTTCACCTCTTTCAACTGGGCCCCTTTACAGATCCAGATATTCAACTTCCTTGGCATGTGCTTCAATAAATTCCCGCCTGGGCTCCACTTTTTCGCCCATCAAAGTGGAAAACACTTCGTCAGCTTCTATTGCATCCTCCAGTCGAAGCTGAAGGATGGTTCTAGTCTCTGGATTCATGGTGGTCTCCCACAATTGTTCGGGATTCATCTCTCCTAAACCCTTATATCTTTGCAGGGTGACCCCCTGTCGACCTATCCTTCCTAATAGTTCTTCTAGCTCCTCTTCATCATAGGCATAATGATAGGTCTGACCTTTCTTTACTCCGTATAGTGGCGGCAAGGCCACATATACATAGCCCTGCTCAATCAAGGGCCGCATATACCGGAAGAAGAACGTGAGTAGCAGGGTGCGAATATGGGCTCCATCCACATCAGCATCGGTCATGATAATAACCTTACCATACCGAGTTTTTTCAATATCGAATTCCTCACCAATTCCAGTACCGAAAGCTGTAATCATAGCCCGGATTTCATTGTTGGCTAGCATTCTGTCCAATCGAGCCTTCTCCACATTGAGAATCTTGCCCCGTAACGGCATGATCGCCTGGAATCTCCGATCCCTACCCTGTTTAGCGGAGCCGCCAGCAGAGTCGCCCTCTACCAAGAAAAGCTCACACAGTGACGCATCGGTCCAAGAGCAATCGGCTAGTTTACCCGGGAGAGATGATACCTCCAGAGCGCTCTTCCTGCGAGTCAACTCCCTTGCCTTCCGTGCTGCCTCTCGAGCGCGGGCGGCAGCGATGGCTTTCTCGATTATCCGCTTGGCATCTGCCGGGTGTTCTTCAAGGTATGTGCCAAGGCTTTCACTGACAATAGACTCCACCATGCCCCGCACATCGCTATTGCCAAGCTTTGTCTTTGTCTGCCCTTCGAACTGGGGCTCCGGGATCTTGACGCTGATGACTGCCGTACAGCCTTCCCGGACATCCTCTCCACTGAGGTTTTCCTCATTGTCTCTTAGGATCTTGTTCCGGCGTGCATAGTCATTAAACGTTCTTGTCAAAGCTGCCCGGAAGCCGCTTAAATGAGTGCCTCCCTCTTGGGTATTGATGTTGTTAGCGAAGGTATAGATATTCTCCACATATCCATCAGTATACTGGATAGCCACTTCTACGTAGCAATCATCTGCTTCCCCTTCCAGATAGACTACATCTTTATGGAGGACTCCCTTGTTTCTGTTTAGGTGCTCCACAAAGGATACAATCCCACCCTCGTACTGGTAACTATGGGATCGTTCCGATCGTTCATCGTAAAAATCCAGCTTAATGCCTTTGTTCAAAAAGGCCATTTCCCGCAAACGGTAGGCAATGGTATCGGAGTTAAAATCGGTAGTCTCGAAGATGTCGGGATCGGGTTTGAAGTTAATGGCCGTCCCGGTATCCGATACCTCTCCAATCACCTCGAGATCACGAATTGGTTTTCCCCGCCGGTACTCCTGTCGATGAAGCTTGCCATTACGTTTTACCTCGACTACCAGCCATTCCGATAAGGCGTTTACGCAGGCAACCCCCACTCCATGGAGTCCACCGGATACTTTATATCCACTACCCTCTCCGCCGAACTTGCCTCCAGCGTGGAGGCGGGTAAGAACGGTCTCAACTGCCGACTTCCCGGTCTTGGGATGAACTCCCACCGGGATTCCTCCTCCATTATCTGTGACAGTCATGCTACCGTCTTTATGGATTGTGACCAGAATCGTATCACAACGGCCTTGCATAGCCTCGTCTATGCTGTTGTCCACCACTTCATTGAAAAGCTGGTGCAAGCCTTTGCTATCTGTACTTCCAATATACATGCTCGGCCGACGCCGAACTGCTTCCAATCCTTCAAGCACTTGAATCTGCTCGGCCTCGTAAGATTGAGACCTCATATCCATAGTTAATCCCCCCGTTCCGTTTGGCCTGGCCTAGTAAACAAGCGCTCAGTCATCTCTACTCCCAGGCTAGATAGTGCGGGTTTTCCGCCCGTTTTCGTAGGGTGGTACTGGAAATAGTTGATAGATAAACATCGTCAAATGTGATCACTACAGAATGGGGGCGCCCCTCTGATACATCCCTTAAGCGCTCATCTCGTTGCGCCTTATCCAGGTACGTACGGTTTATGTCTGATTTTTTCAGGGTATTCCAATCGATAATAGCCACTACTCTGTCTGACTGGACCACAGCATTCTTTCCGAGATGTACAAACAAGCAAATCACCCTTCCAAAGACAATTGGCCTTCCACAATGGTATATTCCCGTCGACAAGGGACGTGATCAAGCTGGCAGTCTTCAATATCAGTCGTAGTCAAAAGTGTTTGTACTTTACCACCGATAGTCTCGAGAAAAGCTGTGCGACGGAAACCATCTAGCTCTGAAAGAACGTCATCCAGTAATAAGGTAGGGTATTCACCCACTTCTTCGCCCATGAATTCCAACTCAGCAAGCTTCGTGGCCAGTACCACTGTCCGCTGCTGGCCTTGGGAAGCAAACTGCCTGGCATCCTTACCATCTATCTGAAAAAGGATGTCGTCTCTTTGGGGACCGACTAGAGTCGTTCCTCTTCTTAGCTCGTGTGATCGTGAACGCTCCAAAGCTTTGGTAAACTGGTCCCTTATCTTTTCCAGAGAAGATGAATCTGACAGCACATTACTACCACTGCCTAGATAGAACGGTTGATAGTGGACTGTTAGTTTTTCTTCCCCACCGCTAATTCGCATGTGGCTAGCAGCAGCATGTTCTGCTATCCGTTGGATAGCTGCAGCACGGCGGTGCATGATCTGACTACCGAAGTGGATGAGCTGCTCATCCCACAGATTCAAAAGGTCAGCTCGAGCTTTGCGTTCTGCCATTTGCTTGAGTAGATTATTACGCTGCTCAAGTACTTTGGAGTAACTAACTAGATCATGGCGGTAAACCTTACTGACCTGGGCCAAATTTAGATCAATAAACTGACGCCTCTGGCTAGGGCTTCCCTTAACCAGCTGCAAATCGTCAGGAGAAAACATGGTGACATTTAAGAATCCGAGCAGGTCCGATTGTCGACGAAGCTCTTCCCCTCCTACCCAAAATCGCTTGCGCTGATTGCGCGACAGGATCACACGCATAGAGAAGCTACCCAAAGCCGTCTGCACCTGGGCTCTGATCTGTGCCTCTTCTTCACCCCATCGAATTACTTCAGCATCTCGATAGGTTCGATGTGAACGACCTGTGGCTAGAAGGTACACAGATTCAACTAGATTGGTCTTCCCTTGTGCGTTATCTCCAACAAATACATTAAGATAAGGATCAAGCTCTATGGCCAAATGCCGATAGTTCCGGTAGTGGCTCAACTCCAAGGCTTGTACATGCACATCCTGCACTCCCAACTTCAGCCCTGAACAACCCGGAGCCGCCCCCTACCCGGTATTTCCACTATGTCTCCGGTCCGTAGCTGCTTGCCCCGGCGCCGTTCCTCAACTCCATTCACCAACACTGAACCAGCCTGAATCATCGTCTTGGCCTGGCCGCCAGTATCGGTAACTTTAGCCAGTTTCAGCAACTGCTCAAGTTTAATTGTCTCAGTGCTGATGACAATACACTCTTCCATTTTCATATAGCACCCTCAATCTGTCAAACAGTCCGCACTGGCATGATTACGTAAAGATAGTCTTGGCTATCAGCGGGCCTAATAATACCTGGGTTAAGACCGTTGCTAAGACCAAAACTAATTTTCTCACTGGTCACCGTCTTAAGCATCTCCAGAATGAAACGGGCTTGAAATGAACTTCTTACCTTGGGACCTTGCTGTTCAACAACTAAAGTCTCCTCTGACTCTCCTAGTTCTACATCCCGGGACTGAAGTCGAAGCACACCTTCTTCTAAGTCAAAAGTTACAATGGCCGGTCCCTTCTTGCCCATTAAGTTGGCCCTTTCCAAGGCTGCCGCAAGATCCGAGCAGGGGGCCACAATTTCTGCCTCCGTACTACTTGGTATAACCCGAGTATAATCTGGGTATTGGCCCTCCAACAGTCTCGAGATGAGTATTACGTTATCTAAACTAAAAAGAACTTGATTTCCTACAAGGGAAATCTCCACCGTTGATTCAGTATCGGTTGGCAAAATCCGCAACAACTCCGTGCACGTCCGGGATGGGACTATTATCTTAAAATCCTCTCCCCCAGCAAGAGATTGCCTATTAAAGCATAGGCGGCTACTATCGGTAGCTACCAGTCTTAGCTCCCCCGATGAGCACTCCATCAAGATACCGGTGAAAGCGCTGTGGCCCTGGTCTTTCCGCGTGGCATATACTGTCTGGCGAATCATTCTAGCCAATAGCCCACTGGGTAAGGTAGCTTTAGGCTCTTTGGTATCCGACCCAATAGTGGGAAAATCCTCCACTGCCATGGTCTGCAACCGAAAGCTACCAGTGCCGGCCTTGATCTCCAGCATCTGTTGTTCCTCGATTAGCTTGACAACTACCTCGCCCGGTGGCAGTCTGCGAACTAGTGGGACGAAAAATTTCCCTTCTAGAACCGCGCTTCCCGATTCCGAGCTCTGCACTTGCCCATAGGCCTCTATGCCAATCTCCATATCGGTGGCCCGCACAGTGAGTTTCTCGTTACTCCATTCCAGATAGACTCCGGTTAGCTCTTCGGACGGGTCCCTAGTAGCCACCGCCCTTTCAACCATTTGAAGACACTGCAGCAACTCTCCCTGCATGCCTGTAAACTGCATCACCCAATTCCCCCTGTTGATAAAGTTGTGCATGGAGTCTGGATAAGCTGTGTAACACTTGCTTGTAGTGTTTTCTATGTGTATATGTGGAAAACTGTTGCCTGGTCATCCACACCTTACCCACATCCTCACGCCCTTAGTGAACAGGGCGGAAGCTTGCTTTCCACATTTCCACAGGCCCTACTACTACGACTACTATTCTAGATCTATTTAGATCTAGCACGGAAATACTGCGATCTTCTCCACAGGCTTGAAAAAAAGCACATAAACATATCGCGCAGCGCCCCTACAAATTGCGCAGCTGCTGACTGAGCTGATTGACTTCTTTCTGCAGACTGGGATTTTTTTGCAGTGCTTTTTGAATCTTATCATAGGCATGCAAAACAGTAGTGTGATCGCGTCCGCCAAACTCCTCCCCTATGCGGGGTAAGGAAGCATCAGTCAGTTCTCTGGCCAAGTACATTGCAACCTGCCGGGGAAATGTGATTACCCGGGTGCGTTTCTTGCTGCGCATGTCTGCCACTGTGATTGAATAGTGATTAGCTACTACCTCTTGGATGGCATCGATGGTAATCTGTCTTAGCCTGGCAGAACCAACAATATCCTTAAGGCCTTCTTCGGCCACTTCAACAGTAATGCTTCTGCGGCTCAAAGAAGCCACGGCTACTACCCGATTTAGTGCTCCTTCCAATTCCCTTATATTGGAATGAACCCGATTGGCAATGTAACTGAGCACTTCTTCCGGTACATCCAGGCTTTCCGTAGCAGCCTTCTTGCGCAAGATGGCAATCCTGGTCTCTAGATCGGGCGGCTGTATGTCAGTTGTCAATCCCCATTCAAATCGAGAGCGTAGCCGTTCCTCTAGAGTTGGGATCTCCTTAGGCGGACGATCACTAGACATGACGATTTGCTTGTTGGCCTCGTAAAGGGCATTGAAGGTATGGAAAAACTCTTCCTGAGTACTCTCTTTGCCAGCCACAAATTGAATATCGTCTACCAGCAGGACGTCTACGTTGCGATAGCGATCCCTAAACTCTGCCATGGCTTTCTTGCCAATGGCATTAATAAGATCGTTAGTGAATTTTTCCGAAGAGACGTATACCACCTTTGATCTAGGGTTGTGCTCCAAAACATAGTGACCTATGGCTTGCATCAGGTGTGTTTTCCCTAACCCTACGCCCCCGTATACAAACAAAGGGTTATAGGCTCTGGCCGGCGCTTCGGCAACAGCCAGTGAGGCAGCATGGGCAAACCGGTTGCTATTACCCACCACAAAGCTATCGAAAGTATACCTGGGGTTGAGAATTCCCGGAAGTATTTCATCGGTTCCTGTAGGGGAGTGAGATGTTTGCCTAGTTATGTTATTGGGCAGGTCCGACTCCTTAGGGCTCGGCTCAGTTAGCGGCAAGATAGGCTGCTCTGGCTCTTCAGGAATAGCTGTGCCGGGAAGTATGAACTCCAACTGCCAATCCTGCCCCACCATTTTTTGCAGGGCTTGCTGCATAGGTTCTTTATACCGGGAGTCTACCCAATCCTTAGCAAATTCGTTAGTTATATGAACGTAAAGAACATTTTTGTTAAGTGTTACCGGTCGGGTTCCTTTCAACCACGTACTGAAGCTAGATTGAGGCATCAATGGTTCTATACGGGATAATGTTTCCTCCCATATAGAAGCCAGGTTGTCGTGCATGCCGGACCCTCCTGACAAAAAGACAAACTAACCGGACTCCCATGCAACAGCATTGCTATGCGGTCAACGCAGCAATGACACGGGCTCCCAGCGGTGTAAGGCTTCGCTTACCATTTTCATCTGATTGGACTAGACCCATTTCCTGCAGTGTAACCAAATCCCGGAATGCAGTGCTAACGGACATATCTAGTTCAGCGGATGCAGTGGAGGGACCTACTTCACCGAGATCTGCGACAAGGAAAAGTACACGCCGCTGCCGCCTAGACAGCTTGGTTTGTAGATCGGAAAGGGCCTCCGCTACGGCAGGGCCCTGCATGTTCACCTGAGTGACTTCGGCCTCGTCCCTCCGGCTCTGGTTGACGGCCGGGTCAATGGTTCGCAGATAACTATATTCTTTTCGCTGCCGGGATTCTCCTTCCTCCATGGGAGCATTTTCCCAGCCTTGTAAGGCATAGTGATCGGCCTTCAAAGCAACAAACCCTTCC
>JAAYRF010000084.1 GCA_012518905.1 Bacillota bacterium
AATGGCATCTGCCACCTGAACCGATGTTCTGCACTCCACTACGTCAAACACCATGGGTAACCGTGTCTGATCAACAAGCTTAAGACACCCGTCCTCCCAGATGAGGGACTTAACCATATCTCCCATTTCCGCCACCTCCCTACTCCGCTAGTGGGCTGCAGGTGAGACACTGCTTGCTCGGATCGAGCCTAGTCAATACAGCCATGACCAAGCTGCGAATACTCTCTGCATTCTTCTGCATCACTTCCAAGACCTCGCTGTGGGTTAAGGGGGTCGGAGAGATGCCTGCCGCGAAATTGGTTACCATGGCTACGGCCGCGTAGCAAAGACCTGCCTCCCTGGCAAGAACAACTTCTGGCACGTTGGTCATACCCACCACATCACCGCCTAAGCGCTGAAAGGCCACGATCTCCGCGGGTGTCTCATAGCGAGGCCCCTCAAAACAAACATAACAACCCTTGCCATGCAGCTTTAATCCCAACTCCGTTGCGGCCCCCCGGATGAGCCCACCCATACTGGGGCAGTAAGGCTGAGTAAAGTCGGTATGAACAACTACGCCATCCTCGCCATCGTAAAATGTGAATGGGCGACTCTTGGTGAAATCTATGAACTGATCGAGGAGCACTAGTTCACCGGGCTTCATGGATTCGTTCAGGGAACCAACTGCCGAGGTTGTCAGGGTTTTGGTTACCCCCAGCTCTTTTAGAGCCCAGATATTCGCTCGATAGTTGATTTTGTGGGGAGGCACTGTGTGCCCAGTACCGTGTCTTTGCAGAAAAACAACTTCCACTCCCTGAAAATCCCCTATGGAGACTTGGACTTCACCGTAACGAGTAGCTATCACTTCATCACGTATGTCTTTCAGCATATCTGGATCATAAACCCCTGTCCCGCCGATTAACGCCAATCTTTCCATTGGTTCCTCTCCTTCCCCTGGATCTGGTACCGAAAGCAACTTCAGTTCAAGCATACCATCGATTGCAAACGCGGACAACAATTGCCCGCAACGCAAGCAAGGCACCGATCATCGAAGGACCCGTGCCTTGCGGCTCACAAACCTTGGAAGCCATGGTCTACTCGATCAATACCTATCCCACAATAGAATAGTAAGCAGCTATCTCTTCACCTGACGCTTCGTCGAGGTATTCTTCCAACTCAAAAATCGTATCTCTGCTTATATAAGCTAATCCTGGATCTAGGGCTCGTCGACACACAGCCAAACTAGCATAGGATTCAGGGTGGCTGCGGATGAATTCTAGAATCAGTTCCACTTGCCGAAGTCTTTCCATTGCCACTAGTGGGTAGCGAGATATCGATACCCACTTATCTCACCCTTTCCGACCATGCATCCTTTCCTCCCTAGTGTATAGCAGATGCCAGAGACTTATCCTTCCCAAGAATCGGGTACTTCAAGGGAATCTCAGCCATACACAGGTAAAGCTCCGAACCTGCCGGCAATCTTCAGGTAAGCATCGCTAGAGCTATCGGAGGGTATCATCACGCCTGCCCGGCCACAGTAGTTGAGCAGCGCCTCCTCAAGAGCTCTTGGGCTGTTGGAGGTAAAGACCACAGGCAGCGCCACAGCCATCTGTAGCTTCCCCACCAAAGAAGCAGTCTGCCCTGATGTTAGATTTGCGGGCACGTCTATGAGAGCCACAAGGTTCTTACCTGCGTCTTCGTTGGCAGCCCCTTTCCATTCGAAAGGATCAAACTCCAAGAGTGAACCCACCCGTTCTAGATGATAATGCTTTTCTTCTGATCCAAGGGGAAAGATGGTCGTACGGGTGGCAAGAAATGCCGTTAGATCACCAGATTGAA
>JAAYRF010000085.1 GCA_012518905.1 Bacillota bacterium
TAGGACAAACACTCTGAGATCAAAGTAGGGTGACGGCTAGCCGTCACCCTACTATCATCCTGCTTCTTTCCTTTATCTGCTTACCTTGATTCTAGGCTCACAGATCTTACTTTACTGGCTCTAAGGTACCGTCGAGAATCAACATAATGCCAGCGTTATCTCCATACGGATTGTTCTTCCAGATTGGGTCATCATCGTCTGGCCAGTTGGTTACTCTCACTCCATCAAGAACTGCGTTGTTGCCGTAGCGCTCCCAAAGGGGCACAATGGGGAGAATATCATTAAAGATCTTGGCCAATTGCCTTACGCTATCAGCCTGTACCTCACTGTCAAACCCATCAGCACTGGCTAGTATAGCATTCTCCAGATCGACTTCACCAAACTCCTCAGTCTGCTGCACCAAGGGGAAATTCATCCCTGGACCTTGCCCGCTAGCGTAGTTGTAGGTGATCAGGTCAGCATAGTACGAGAAGTGGGGATGAGGGTTACTGGCACCCCAGCCTTGGATAGCTAACTCAAATCGGGAGTTCCACACCTCATGGGGTATCTGAGAGTAAGTCATGCCCCGGACCTCGGTCTTGATACCGAAGTTGGTCAACTGGTTAGCTACGTTTAGCGCCGCGGCCGACCAGTCGGCGTACTCTTGAGGCACTAGCAAATCATACTCCATGCGCTTGCCTTTATCATCTAGCCAAACGCCATCGGAGCCCTTCTTGAAGCCGATGCTCGTTAGGATCTCAGCGGCTTTTTCCGGATTATATCTATACTCTTCCAGATCGGCCATATCTTCCTCTGGGAGCCAAAGTGGCAGCATATTGTCGCTCAGTCCCGTCATGTACTTCTGGCGACGAGCTGAATCTGCTAGAGAAACTTCGGCGTTTTCATCCTTATTAACGGCATAGGCAATAGCTTGCCGCACTTCCTTACGGTTCAGTGGATAAATATTATAGTTGAAGTATATAGCCGGTCCGGAGGAGACGGGTGGACGGACTATGCGAATACCTAGCTCGACAAACTGTTTCACTGTCGCCGGCGGAAAGCCGTGCATAGCATAGTCAATTTCCTTGGCCATGACTAATGGCGATATTGTTGGGGTCTCTCCGTTGTACAGCTTAACAGCGTCGAACTTGATTTTATCAACATCCCAGTAACCAGGGAAGAGTTTAAGAGTGATGGCAGCCTCAGTCAAATCTGCAGGGTTCAGTGCAAAGGGTCCGGTCCCCACATAGGTTTCCGGCCTAAACTGACTAACCCTTACCCGCAGCAACTTGACTTCCGCTGACTCGAGATCTTTGCCAGCGTCAAGGAGTGCCTTCAGCTCTTCATAGAACTCTCCATAGACAGAGTAAGGCCTAATATGCTCCCGTAAGATATAGCGAGGGACTACAGAAGAAGGCCGATCCATGTGAAAATCGACGGTGTAGTCATCAACGGCCTCCACCTTATCTACATAATTCCACACGGCCCAATTGAATAAATAGCCCAGATAGAAGTTACTGAGCAGGTCTTTAGAAGTGAAATCACTGCCATCGTGCCATTTAACACCTTCGCGCAGGTAAACTCGGAAGGTATCTGGATTGCCCTCAGGCAATAGCTCCCAATCTACTGCCAAGAGCTTCATCCAATCTCCGGTTCCCCAATAGTACATGCCCAAGGGCTGTTCGA
>JAAYRF010000086.1 GCA_012518905.1 Bacillota bacterium
TCATAGATGAGGAAGGCAATTTTAGTTGGCGTCCCTTTGTGTACAAACATAAGCAGCAGATTCATCCCATTACTCTGCGGCGGACCTATACGGAGGATCGAACCAAAGTATACCCAATTAGGCTGTTTGTCAGGGGCCATTCATATAAAATGTGGGGCCTTTGGGAAAGCGACCTGCATCTTTTTGGAATAGAAGACGGTAATACCATATTTCTCCTTGGAAGCGATCGGTTGGGCAGAGATCTGTTTTCCCGTATTTTGTATGGGGCCAGGATATCTACGTCAATCGGGCTTCTTGGAGTGCTTTTGAGTTTTGTTCTAGGTGTGATCATCGGTGGATTTTCAGGTTACTATGGGGGCACTTTTGACGCTATTGTTCAGCGGATAATTGAATTTATCCGCAGTATCCCTACCATACCTCTTTGGATGGCGCTTAGTGCCGCCCTGCCACCTCATTGGCCGCCTTTGCGGATCTACTTTGGCATCACCATCATTTTGTCCTTAATCGGTTGGACCGGACTTGCACGGGTTGTTAGAAGCAAATTCCTCTCTTTGCGGGAGGAGGATTTTGTCATGGCCGCTAGACTAGTTGGAGCAAACGAATTCCGCATTGTGGTCAGACACATGGTCCCGTCGTTTCTCAGCCACATTATAGCGTCGGTGACACTTTCCATCCCCGGCATGATCCTCGGTGAGACCAGTTTGAGTTTCCTTGGTCTTGGGCTGCGCGCCCCGGCAATCAGCTGGGGGGTTTTATTGCAGGAGGCACAAAATGTCCGAACTGTGGCACTTAGTCCTTGGCTCCTTCTTCCCGGCCTGATGGTGATTATAACGGTGTTATGCTTCAATTTCTTGGGCGATGGACTTAGGGACGCAGCTGATCCGTATGCCAGATAAGATTCCCAGCTAAAATGCTAAAGAAGGTGGCATGATGGCCCTGAAACTGTTAGAGGTAAAGGACCTTAAGACATGTTTTTTTCATGATGAAGGCACAGTCAAGGCTGTGGATGGTATCAGCTTTAATATCAAAAGGCGACAAACACTGGGTATTGTAGGCGAAAGCGGTTGCGGGAAGAGTGTTACGGCTCACTCCATACTAAGAAACCTTGCTCCCGGAGGCCGCATTACCGGCGGGTCAATCATACTTCACCGGGACGATGGGTCCAGAATAGACCTTACCACTTTGAAACCCAATGGACCGGAAATTAGAGACGTCCGAGGCAAAGAAATTGCCATGATATTCCAAGAACCTATGACGTCTTTTAGCCCTGTGTATACCATCGGAAACCAAATAATTGAAGCTATATTGCTGCATCAGGAGGTTGAACCAGCAGAAGCCCGGGAACATGCCATAGCAATCCTTGACAAGGTAGGTATTCCCAAACCTAGGCAGCGTATTGATGAATACCCCCATAGATTAAGTGGTGGCATGCGACAAAGAGCCATGATCGCCATGGCACTATCATGCCAACCTAGGCTTTTGATTGCAGATGAGCCCACTACGGCACTAGATGTAACCATACAAGCGCAGATTCTCGATCTAATGCGTAACTTGCAAGAAGAACTGGGTATGGCGATTATGATGATCACCCACAATCTCGGCATTATTGCGGAAATGGCAGAAGAGGTGGCTGTGATGTACCTTGGCCGCATAGTTGAGAGCGCCCCGGTGGACGCTCTTTTTTACAATCCAGTGCACCCCTACACCAGAGCACTTTTGCGTTCTATTCCCCGGGTGGGCCGACGACGGCGCACCCATCGCCTCGAATCTATCAAAGGGGTTGTCCCAGACGCATACAACATACCGCCGGGTTGTTCTTTTTATCCAAGGTGTCCGGATTTTGCACGGGGGCTTTGTGACTTACAGGTACCGCAATTAGTTGAAGTTGCAGCGGGTCATAGGGTGGGGTGCTTGCTGGCCGAAAGGGTGAAGGAATATGCCTAAACATGATAAATTATTGGAAATCCGCAATCTCCAAAAACATTTCCCCATACGTAAAGGCCTTAGGCGACGAGAAGTTGGGGTGGTTAAAGCAGTTGATGGAGTAGATTTGTCTATTGCCAAAGGTCAAGTTCTGGGTCTTGTGGGGGAGAGTGGATGCGGCAAAACAACAACCGGTCGCTGCATCTTGAGGGCCATAGAACCCACGGCGGGTGAGATTTGTTTTCATATGAACGGTGAGTATGTCGACGTTGCCAAGCTAGGATCACAGAAACTGAGGGATCTAAGAAAGCATATGCAAATGATTTTTCAAGACCCTTACTCATCTTTGAACCCCCGCCTGACAGTGAAGGACATTATAGGTGAGCCTTTGGTGGTTAATGGAGTGGCAAAAGGCAAGGTGCTTGAGGACCGAGTGGTGGAGCTTATGAAAAAGGTAGGGTTGCGGCCCGAATATCTGAGACGATACCCCCATGCTTTCAGTGGCGGACAGCGGCAAAGGATCGGCATTGCCAGGGCATTGGCCTTGAATCCCAGCCTAATTGTGTGTGATGAATCGGTGTCTGCTTTAGACGTATCCATTCAGGCCCAAATTCTTAATCTGTTGAAGGACCTGCAAAGCGAATTCGGTCTGACGTATCTTTTTATTGCCCACGACTTGAGTGTAGTGCAACACATTAGTGATTACGTAGCAGTAATGTATGTGGGCAAGATTGTAGAGGTGGCAGAGACTGACGCCCTTTTCGAAAGCCCCGGACACCCTTACACGGAGGCGTTACTTTCCGCAGTGCCGCTTCCGGACCCCCGGGCCAAGTTAGAAAGGATTCTGCTTTCCGGTGAAACAGCGGATCCGGCTGACCCGCCAAAGGGATGTTATTTTCATCCACGCTGTTCTTACCGGCGATCGGTATGTGCAATGGAGACCCCAAGACTTCGTAACGTGGCTGCCCTTGGTCAAAAAGAGCATCTTGTGGCTTGCCATTATGCCCAAGACTTAGCTTTGAAGGGAATTGAGATCGATACAGCCTAGGTGTGTTTAGATGGATGACACGTCAACGTGGTTGCAAAGAGAGGAGAGAAAACGTGAAAAAGGCGAAGCTTAAAGAGTTAGCTCAAGAGATCGGGTTTGATGTCGTAGGTATAGCCTCCATAGATCGATTCAGCAATGTTTCATCGGAACGCCATCCACTTAGTATATTCCCCGATGCCAAAAGTGTCATTGCTTTGGGATGTGAGGTGCCCAGAGGCTCATTTAGAGGGATCGAAGAAGGCACTTTGTGGATGAGGGCCGGTCGACAGGTCCCGCCAAAATACACTTACGAGCTTGCCCGTTGCATCGAAGATGAAGGCTGGGAGGCGGTACCTGTATCCCCCCTTGCTCCCGAGCGCTGGCCAGATGGAGTTTCAGTTGCCCCAGGCAAAGTTGCACCTAATGTGTCGCCTTCTTTGGAATATGCCGCGGTTGCAGCGGGTTTGGGAGAAATAGGGTTTTGCAGGGTGTTTCTATCACCGGTTTATGGCCCCAGGCTGTCTTTAGGAATGATCATCACAGATGCTCCCTTTGAGGCGGATGAACCTTTAGAGGGATCTGTTTGCGAAGGGCTAGACTGCCAGGCATGTGTAGAAGCCTGCCCCCTTGATGCCATTGATTCCAATGACACGGAAGAGGTGATAATTTCCAGCAAAAAGATGCTTTGCGCCCATGTGAACTATGATGCATGTCGGCTTTGTCCTAATGGTGTTTATTTGGATGAGTCCAGTCTGCACGGCACCCCCAACAGGTTGACTGCCACCTGTGTGCGTAGCTGCATAGCCCGGCTTGAGGAGCGGAACAAACTAGAAAAACGATACAAGACCAGCTTTCGAATAAGACCGGCCTGGTCTTTGGGCATCTTTGACAAATAGGAGGTGACGCTGTGTTAACAAGCGAGAAACTGAAAAAGTTCGCCAAAGCATCTGGTGCTGATCTTATCGGCATAGCACCTATAGAGCGTTTTAAAGACGCACCGCCCGACATGCATCCTAGCTCAATATTTCCTGAAACAAAATCAGTAGTGGTACTCGCTTGTCGGTTGCTTAAGGGTTCGTTTCGCGGCATTAAAGAAGGTACAGATTGGTATTCTTACTTAATTTATGGCTACGGTCCCGGCATATATGGGACATTGGTTGATGCGACCTACCGGACCAAGAGGTTTATTGAATCTTTCGGCTGGGAAGCAGTGGAATCACCGGGTAAAGCGGCATTGTATGAAATGGGACCCGAAAGGGCACCGGTGGCTCCCGGCAAATTGCCGCCGGATGTCACCATCTCCATGAGGTTAGCTGCTGCCGCTGCCGGACTTGGGGAATTGGGACACTCGAAAGTTTTTTTGACCCCTGAGTTTGGGCCAAGGCAGCGTTTTGCAGTCATTCTTACTGATGCGAAGCTGGAAGCGGATCCGCTTTATGAGGGTGCCCTTTGTGACGATTGCATGAGGTGCGTATATCATTGCCCTGGGCAGGCCATAGGTCAAGAGAAGACCATTAGTGTTGAGATTGAAGGCCGTACTTTTAGCTGGGCTGATCTCGATTACGGCAAGTGCAAACTTACTCACTGGGGTTTTAATAAGGATGCCTCTCCATTTATGGCCAAGGATTTACCGGGGCTGAGTATGGATGTAGTCGATCAAAGCATGAGTTGGCGTGAAGCCTTCGATTTTGGGCACACGCTTTCCAAGGAAGTCGAGTACATTGCCCTTGTTGCCAAAGGCAACAGTGAGGTGGAGCATGGGGGGAGCCCCGGCAGTATTTGCGGAGCTAGAGGTTGTATACAGGCATGTGTAGAGCATTGGGAGACTAGAAAAAGTAACGAGAGGCTCTAGCACCTCCATCCCACTCCATTTTCCAAACAAACCTGGGCAACTTGGGGCTAGGTCAGCACATGCAAAACTTTGGAAATCCCGGGGGTCAGTTCTGCGGGGAAATATCGTTATCCCATGGAAAGAGTTTTATACGGCACTCTCATCTGCCCCTTGCACGGCTTAATTTGCCGTGGGAAAGCCAGCCTGGGGAAAAAGGGCCCTGTCTCTGGCAGGATAAATTCGGAGAGGATAGTAGTTATAGATCCAGGGCGTGGTAAATAGCACGCCCTGGATGGAACTTTGGCTTTCGTATAGTTAGAATGGGGGACACCCACGGGATGAAGAATTGTTCCGGCAGGTGCAGGACCTCCTAGCCCAGTAGGAGGCAGTGCTAACTAAAGCAGTTTACCGGTATTATCATAAAAGGAATCGCAAAACCTTAGACACCCATAGATATTTCTAGGTGCTTCAAGAAACTGGACTTTCACACAGGGGTTTTCCGGGTGATCTGCTGCCAGAATAATTCCATACTGTTGGGTTGGTTGAAAACCAAGCCCCATCACCAAACCGGATTCTATCTACAAGCTCCCATTCATTAAACTCACCATCTTTACTCGGCCGATAAAAAGCCTCTTCGACCACCTGTTTGATGACTACCATGTCACCATCTACTGCCTGCCTGATAATTAGATTTTCCACTGCCATCATCTCACTTTAAGATCCTAAGAATTAACCTTTCTACCAAGTCTGTCATAGACCTTCTCAAACCACAAAGATGCCTTCATTATATTTTTAAGCATTGCAGGGTTAGGTTTTATCTATGGTATTAGCGCCGGGCTATAATTGACCCATAACGCCGGATAGAAATTGACCCACCCCAAACCACCGGTTACCATAAAAGGGTGACTAACGCTTTTATGGGGGATGGCCGTATGATAAGGAGTGGGCTGATTAATATGATACGTGAAGAAGCACTAAAAGGAAAGAGACCTTCGCCCATCCAGGATATACTATCGTTGGGGCAGAGAACCAAAAATGCCGTCAGGATTCAGCAGGTCAGGAAAGGGGAGGGTTGAAGAGACTTATGGGACTCATTTTTGTACAGAGGACAAAACCTTGTAGAAGGAAATGGTAATCAATGAGGAAATATTCAAGCTAAAGGATGATGTATGATGGCGAAATTGAATCAAACTTGGGATTTGGCCAGTATCTTTCCAGGGGGAAGTGGGTCACCTAAGCTGCAGGTCCAGCTTAATGAGGTCAAAGCAGGGATTAAAGCTCTGGGTGAACGGATTAGCAAAACAACTTCTGATGCAAATAGTGAGGAGCTGCTGGTTTTAGTTAACCAACTGCAGGACGTCATGATGGGGCTTAATCAGTGTGGGGCCTTTGTTGGCTGTTTAGTGGCTCAAGATGTGAAGGACGGTCGAGCGAAGGTGATCCTAGCCCATATCAGTCAAATGCATGCTGAGTTGGCATCGGTCTTAACCCAGTTTGACCAGCTATTGGTGACTATTTCCGATGACCGGTGGGAGAGCTTATTTCAGGACAGTGCCCTAAAAGAACTGGCCTTTCCACTGAAAGAAAGGCGAACGGTGGCGAAGCAGAAGCTCCCTCCTGAGCAGGAAGCGTTAGCTGCAGATCTAGCTGTGGATGGTTATCATGCATGGTCACAGCTTTATAACACAGTAGTGGGACGGATGACAGTTACCATTGACCATGATGGCAAAGAGAAGAAATTGTCAGTTGGTCAAGCATCGAATCTGCTTTCAGAACCTGATAGGGATCTTCGGAAAAGGGCCTTTCATGAATTGGAGAAGGTATGGGCGAATGAAGCAGAGTTATGTGCTGATGCTCTAAACCATCTGGCTGGGTTTCGCATTAATCTTTACAAGAATCGGGGCTGGGATGATGTGCTTCAAGAACCTCTCCAGATTAACCGTATGTCCAGAGATACCCTAGATGCTATGTGGGACGCCATTGAGAAGGGTAAGCCTAAATTGGCAGCATACTTAGAACGTAAGGGAGAACTCTTAGGGGTTGAAAAACTTGCTTGGTATGATGTGGGAGCACCTTTAGGAGATGCAGGTAAGAAGATATCGTACGATGAAGCAGCTGAGTTCATTGAGGACAAGTTTAGGGTCTTCAGCCCGGAATTAGCTGATTTAGCGAAACATGCTTTTGAAAACCGCTGGATTGAAGCGGAAGATCGACCAGGGAAACGGCCTGGTGGATTTTGCACATCCTTTCCTATAACGAAAGAAAACCGGATCTTTATGACCTATTCGGGGACAATTCAAGGAATGGGTACTCTTGCTCATGAGTTAGGTCATGCTTATCACGGCCAGGTCCTGAAAGATGCACCCTATTTACTCCGGCGATATGCCATGAACGTTGCAGAAACAGCGTCCACTTTCGCGGAGCTTCTCGTTGTAGATGCTGCCATTAAGCAGGGTTCGACTTATGAGGAAACCCTAGGACTGCTGGAAGATAAGCTACAGCGCGTTGTGGCTTTCTTCATGAATATTCACGCCCGTTTCTTGTTTGAGACACGCTTCTACGAAGCCCGTAAGGGAGGACCTGTAGGTGTAGAAGAACTGAACGAACTGATGGTCCAGGCGCAGAAAGATGCTTTTTGTGACAGTTTAAGTGAATACCATCCCCACTTCTGGGCTTCTAAGCTCCATTTCTACATTACAGATACGCCTTTTTATAACTTCCCATACACCTTTGGCTATCTCTTCAGTGCTGGTGTTTATGCACAGGCTGTGAAAGAAGGACCAGGTTTTGCAGACCGGTATCGGAACCTCCTACTTGATACAGCCCGTATGAGTGCGGAAGAACTGGCTCAGAAACACTTAGATGTGGATCTAACGAAAGGGGAGTTCTGGCATGGAGCTGTTGAATTAGTGACAGACGATGTAGATGAGTTTCTTAGACTTACAGCTGAAAGTAAGGTTGGGAACGGTGGGGAGGCCCAGCGAGGTCAAGCTTAAGAAGGTTGAAGAGTATTTGGGTTTGGTCGACTTGGCTTCTTTAGCTCTGTTGCCTGTTAAGAAATTCGGTGAGACAGTGTTCTTTGTTAATGGTCACAGAGGAGCTTTTGCCCCTTGGGGACGAGGAATAAGAGAGATTGTCTGTTGGGATAACGATGATCGGGGGGTGATGCCACTAGTAGCGAAGCACAAGTATTACACAACAAGGGCGGTGAACCCGATCACACAGAAGCAATAGGGTCTCAGAATGGGAAAAACCGCTTGAAGAGTGGGAACTGGAGCCAACCAACATTGGAGGTGCGTGAGGTGCGGCGAGTTCTGATTGTCGTGGACATGCAAAATGATTTTGTCGCTGAAGAAGGGGCGTTGAGTTCGCCGGCGGGTCGCAAGATCGTACCCTTTGTCCGCCAGCAGGTGCAAAGGGCTTTACAA
>JAAYRF010000011.1 GCA_012518905.1 Bacillota bacterium
TAGGGAAATCCTTTGGCCACTTCTTCTAACGCAAAAGGATTGCAGTTGGGTCGACCTACTACTCCAGCACCTCCTCCTAAAATGCCGAAATGAATCAGAATGGGGATGTCAAGCTCTTCGGCGGTCTCCCAAATGGGGTAGAAAAAGGGTTCACTGAGTGGACGCCGTACGGTGGGGGCGAGGATCTTATACCCTACAAGGCCGTCTTCAATTACGGCCCTCCTAAGCTCTAGGGCAGCGCCAGGTTCTTCCGGGTGATGGTGCGCAAGGCCAAGGAAATCCGGATAATCCTCGATAATCCTTGCTAAGTGACGGTTGCCGCCGCCACTGACGAACACTACCTTGTCAATACCCTTTTTTCGTCGATCTTCGTCCCAGAGCCGGATTACTTCTTCATCACTACCTTGGTCCTTGCTAGGATATGCCATGCCGTAAGCATCCCACCTGGCTCTACTGGCCTCCCATTCTAGACGTTTAAGATAGTCGTATTTGGCTTGGCCGAAGGTCGTAATATACTCTTCATCGAGAGAGCCTGCAAAGGAGTGTTCAGCTAGGGTCGGAAAATGAGTGTGTATGTCAAATATCCGGTAACCACGTACTGCCACTGGTCATCCTCCTTTTCTTAAAAATAGATTCCACCACCGGTTTGCTCACCACCAAACAGCCTGCCAGTGATAATCAAGACGGCAGCGATTAGGACTACCTGGATGGTTCCCATGGCCGCAGCAGGGCCATAGTTGAAGTTCTGCATTTGATCTAGGATCTCCATGGACATAGGCTTGTTACTATAGGTGTACAGCATAATAGAGGACGTAAACTCTCCTATAGTCGAAACGAGTGCCAATAGAGCACCCGAGGCAATCCCCGGTAGGATGTTGGGGAAAATAATCCGCCTAAATACATAAAACCACTTTCCTCCCAGATTACGTCCCGCTTCCTCCAAGGACTCATCTAGCTGCTCAAAAACAGCAAATACTGAGCGAGTGATGAGTGGTACGATTTTCACTAAATAGGCGAGGGGTAGAATCCAATACGTGCCCACCAGAATGTGATTGAGAGTAAGCCATGTGGGTTGGTTAAAGGCTATAATTAGATTGATGGCAATAATCGTGCCCGGTAGAGCCCAAGGCAACATGGTCAGAACCTCCATTGCCCATCTAGTCTTGAACTCCTTCTTTGACAAAAAGTAGGCGATAATGCTGCCCAAGACTAGAGCTCCCAATGTTGCTATGGAAGACATCGTCAGACTGTTTTTCACCGCGGTGGCCAAACGGGGATTCCGCAAGAGCCCTTTGTAGTTAACCCACGAATAGACCGGTGGAAAAGTCTGGGTTGTCCACGTTCCGCTAGGTACCAATGAGATCAGAAACAGAGTAACCTGGGGCAAGCTAAGAACCACCAGAGCCACTATGGAGATGATCATAGCTATGTATCTGGCCCAAGGGTTGCGAATCTCAGTAACATGTACACTGACGCCTTTCCCCACCATCTTGTACTGGCGTTGTTGTGAATACCAGCGGATCAGCAATAGAAAAATGATACTGATCATGGCCAGAATCGACGCTTGTGTTGCGGCCATAGCCATATTCCCGTTCATCTTGGATACATAAACTTGCATGCTAAGAAAGCGGTATGACCCTCCCAGCAGATATGGTGCACTAAAAGAGTTTATAGCTATCATGAATACCAGAAGGGATGCACCCACTAGCCCAGGGGTAAGTAGCGGCAACGTGATTTTCCGCATTCGGAACCAGAAACCCCCGCCCAGGTTACGGGCAGCCTCATCGATCGATGCGTCTACCTTAGAGATGGCGGCGGATGTCATTGTATAAAAGTAGATAAACTGGGTATAGGCATGGATTATCAAGATACCCGGCAATCCTTTGAGAACGAAGGGTGGCTTAGCAAGCCCAAAGAGGTCCTGCAATCCCTTTGGCACCATGCCAGCTTCTCCATATAAGAAGATATACGCCAAGACACTAATCAGAGGGGGAAATACCATGGGAATAACGACCAACCGCGAGAATATTCTGCTACCGGGAAACTCAAATTTAGTGAATAGAAAAGCCAGCGGAATCCCAATGGCTGCGGCAGCAACGACTGACGCTGCGGCTAGGCCAATACTTGTAAACAGCGCTTCTAGGTTTGCCGGTCGTTCAAGGTTGAAAAACGCCCGATAATTGGCCAGGCTCAGTTCCCCTTGATTTGTGTAGAAGCTTTCGATGAATGTTCGTATCAGGGGGTAGAGAATGTATCCAACTAAGAAAACGAAGAGTGGGAGAGTCTTCCAAAGCATCGGGTTTCGCCGTAGGTAATCCCGAAAAACAACCCACTTAGGCGCTGCCTCGCCTTGAACTTTTGGGCGCTCAACTTGCATCGCGACTACTCTCCTTTCCCTTGATTAGGTAAACTTCTTCGTACGGATAGCATAGGGTAAGCTCGTCACCTATTGAAAGATCAGCATAATCACTGGTGAACTCATTGGGCACTATCGCCCTACAGGTCCCGTCACCTACTTGGAACTCAAGGTTCCAATTGAGACCGTTGAACATCTTGAATCTGAGAATGCCGGTGGTCGTATTCTCTGGTTTGGGTTCCGAGGATATTTTGAGTTGGTTCGTGTGAATCATCACATGAACCGTCTCACCAACGTGCCATTTCCACTCAGGTCTTTGACGAGTCTTCGCTGCCCTGACGCGACCAGCTAAGGCCTCTGTTTCCACAATAATCGACTCACCATCGGTTTCCACTATTTTACCTGGAAACAAGTTGGAGTGCCCCAAAAATTCTGCCACAAATACATCTTTGGGGCTATTAAATGTGTTGACCGGAGTATCGATCTGATGCACAGCGCCTGCGTTCATCACGATCACTCGATCAGAGACGGAGAAGGCCTCTTCCTGATCGTGGGTGACGTAGATAGTGGTGATGCCCAGTTGCTTCTGCAATCTGCGCAGTTCTTCTGAAGTGGTCTTCCGCAGCTTCGCATCCAGGTTAGATAAGGGCTCGTCTAGGAGAAGAATATCTGGCTGAATGACAACCGCTCTAGCTAGGGCCACCCGCTGCTGCTGCCCACCACTGAGTTCATGGACTTTTCTTCTCTCATAGCCAGTCATCTGGACTAGTTCCATGGCGTCGGCTACTTTCTTTTGAATCACCGCTTTCTGCATGCGGCGTGCCTGCAGTCCATAGGCAATATTTTCAAATACCGTCATGTGAGGAAATAGAGCATAGTTCTGGAAGACCATGCCGGTGTTGCGAGCTTCTGGAACGACGTAGGTCACATCTTTATCATCAAAGAACAATCGCCCATGGGTGGGGTAGTAGAATCCGGCAACCATACGTAAAGTGGTGGTTTTACCGCAACCGCTGGGTCCGAGCAAGGTGAGGAATTCTCCGTCTTCTGTCTCGTACGTGACACTATCTACAGCGACGACGTTACCGAAGTGCTTGCTGATGTTTTCGAATCTTACAATAGCCATCTGGCCACCTCCAGCTAGAGCCAGCAGGTTCCTGCTGGAAGGCAGGAACCTGCCAAGTAATACTTAACTTGTCCTATTTATTTCGGGCCTTGATGTTGTTATCCCAATACTCCAGCCATTCCGGGGATAACTCGGCAAAGGTTGCCCAGTCTATGTCCATCGGGTTGATTTCGATGTCCATCCAGCGGGGCATGGTAGCCTTAGGCATATCCGTGCGAATGGGTATGCGGTAGTATTGGTGGGCCATTAGCATGGAGCTCTGCTTAGTGCCAACAAATTCTACAAAGGCTTTGGCGGCCTCCAGGTTCTTGCAGTTCTTGATAATGGCGATATTGTCCGCGATTACAGGCGTTCCCGACTTGGGAATGATCGCATTCAACGGATAGCCGTTTCGGTAACGCTGATCCATGATACTAGGATAGACCCATACACTTAGCTTTGCAATATCTCTGACCAAGTTATTGTAGATGACAGATGAATGGGATGTATAGTCTTTCGTATTGGCGTCGAGCTTGCGCAGCCACTCGTAGCCTCTATCTGGTGTACCATCTTCGGCATAAAATCGCCAAATCCAGGCAGAATACAGAGTGCGCATGGCACCGGAAGCCAAGGGATAGCGGATCGTTATCTGATCTTTCCATTTGGGATCGAGGAGCTCATCCCACTCTTTGGGCACATCCTTTTCATCCATCAGACTATCATTGTAGACGATGCTGAGGGGGGTGAGGAACTGCCCGTAGTAATATGATTCGGGGTCTTTATATTCCGTGGGAACGTACTTGTCAAATGACGGCTTATACGGCTGTAGGATTCCCTTTTCCTTTGCAGTGATAAACATATCCTGGGGTCCACCCCAGATAATGTCTGCCTGGGGATTTTTCTGTTCCGCCAATGCTCTATCCAGAGCGTTCTGGGCGCCCATGGGTAGTACATGGACAGTGACTTCTGGGTACAACTCTTCGAAATATGCTTTCATGTCACCAGGCATCTCTTCACCGTGAGCGGTATAGATAACTAGATCACCTTTGATCTCAGCAGCCATTGCTTGCATAGACACGCCTAGTACTCCCACGAGGCATAGTACGAAAACCCAAAGTTGCATACGTTTGGCCAACAAGAAAACCTCCTTCTTTAGATAGAATCCATGTTAACTATAGATTGCGGATACCTAGAATTCTGGCTTTAACCACCCCCAGACTTGCATATCATTACTGCCTCAAGATCACAAGAGTCCCATACATAGTGATTGTTATAACAATATTACCATGGGCATTTCTACTATTTCACCGGTCTTTTGCTTTTTCCTGCTTGGTCTGCACAAACAAAACGAGCATGTTGCTATTTTTATCGTTTTTGGCTCGGGATAAAGTGGTTATCACCGAAACACCTTTTGGGAGACGTTTTTGGTAGTGGCAATCGCAGTATGTATCAGAAGATAGGAACAGTTAGCATAAGGCATCTCGTTTAGTTATAACAATATAACACAAAGTAAGCGTTTGGGTAGCATCGGTATCATATGGCTGTCGAGCGAACCCTCGCTCTAGGGCTATACGCATTCTGGGCTATACCGGGACAGCTACCTATGTTCCACTTGCTCATGGCGGCATCTCTAATCATGGCACTTCCTATCTTGCTTTTGTTTTTCTTCTTCCAGCGATACTCTATCCAGGGCGTGACCTTAACTGGTATCAAAGGATAAGTCGAAGATAGGTAGGAGAGATGAGGGACTAAGTCGAAAATGATGCTATGGGCTACGTCGGTTAAATGATACCTTTGGCAATAGTCAGGTGTAATGGGAATCAACACTGTTTCCCTATGAAGGCCAACATGGACCAAGGAGGGAGTCGTTTGATTGGATACAAAGTGGATGTTGCTATAATCGGTGGTGGTGTTGGGGGGGTTGCCGCGGCACTGGCAGCGGCTCGCATGGGGAAAAGCGTAGTCCTTACAGAGGAGACGGACTGGATCGGTGGGCAGCTGACCTCTCAGGCAGTTCCACCCGATGAACACCCGTGGATTGAGCAGTTTGGCTGTACGTCACTATACCGACAGTTTAGGGAAGGCGTGCGGGATTATTACCGACGGTATTTTCCCATTACTCCCGAGGCCCGGAGTAATCCAAGGCTCAATCCCGGTAATGGGCGGGTAAGCCGGCTGTGTCACGAGCCTAGGGCAGCCCTTGCGGTACTAAACCATATGCTGGCTCCGTATGTGCACAGTGGTCGGATCCTTTTGCTGTTGAATCACAAAGTCGCCAGCTGTGAAGTAGATGGCGATAAGGTTAAGAGTGTAATGGTCTCCAACTTGAGAACTGGTAACTATCTAGCTATTGAGGCTCCTATCTTCATAGATGCAACCGAACTTGGCGATTTGCTTCCTTTATCTGGTGCCGAATACGTGGTGGGGGCCGAATCGCAAAAAGATACGGGAGAGCCCCACGCCGTACCTGGGCCAGCCGAGCCCCATAATCAACAGGCTTTCACCTACTGCTTTGCCATGGACTACCTGCCGGGAACAGATAATACTATTGAGAAGCCCGATGACTATGACTTCTGGCGGGAGTACCAGGCTGATTTCTGGCCAGATAAGCACCTAAGCTGGGTGACCAGCAATCCCATCACACTCAAGCCGTATTATCACTCGCTGTTTCCCGAGCCGGATCGCCATTCTCTGTGGCA
>JAAYRF010000087.1 GCA_012518905.1 Bacillota bacterium
AGCTTATCAAAGCTAGTCGGAGAATCAAAGCTCAAGGTCATTATCTCGGTAAGACCCGCCCCTATCAATAGGTTTCGAATCTCATTGACTATCTGCAGCCGCTCATTCTCCTCCCGTTGGGTAACGCCCTTCGGCAGCGTGGCAGGAATACGATGGTATCCGTACAGACGGGCTATCTCTTCCACCAAGTCTGCTTCCAGCTCAATATCCAATCGATGGGAAGGCACCTCGACCTCTAGTCTGCCATCTTTATTTGTAACCCCAAATTCGAGACCCTCTAGAATTCTTACCATGTCATCTACGGGAATATCCGCCCCCAAGAGACGGTTGCACCGTTCGGGATCCAAGGTCACAACATTTGCTCCTTGACTTTGGGACGTGGCAACAGCAATACCCTTAAGTATTTCTCCCCCGGCTATTTCCGCTAGAAGCTGAGCAGCCCTGTCCAACGCTCTCATAACACCGTCTGGATCAAGTCCCCTTTCAAACCTGGCGGAGGCTTCTGACCGCAGACCTAGGCGTCGGCTGGTGCGTCGAATGCTTACTCTCTGGAAAATCGCGGCTTCCAGCAAAATGTCAGTGGTACCTTCATGGACTTGGCTATCGGCTCCACCCATTATTCCTGCAATGCAAACGGGACTGTGGGCATCGGCTATTACCAGAGTCTCGGAATCCAAGGTTCGCTTTTCCCCATCTAGAGTCGTAATAATCTCACCGGGCCGAGCCCTGCGCACAACAATCCGGTTCTCCTCTAGCTTATTGTAATCAAAAGCATGGAGAGGCTGCCCCATTTCCAGTAGGACGAAGTTGGTAATATCTACCACATTGTTGATTGGTCGCATACCACCAGCCATTACTCTTCGCTGCAGCCAAAGGGGTGAAGGTCCCACTTTTATGTTGCGCACCACTCTAGCTGAGTAAAAAGGACATAGCTCCTCATCCTCAACGGTAACCGATGTCGCACCATCGATAGGTTCATCGGTTTCCGAAACCTCGATGGCCGGAAGCCGAAGGGGTCTGCCAGTTATAGCAGCTACCTCCCGGGCTATACCGATTACGCTCATACAGTCTGGTCGGTTGGGATATATTTCCAGCTCGATCACAATATCGTCCAACCCCAAAGCCTCAGCCAGGGGTATCCCCAGCGGCGTATCTTCCGGTAGGACCATTATCCCGCTTGTATCGTCCCCCAATTCCAACTCCTTCTCAGATAGGAGCATTCCCGTCGATGTCACATCACCAAAATCAACTGCCATAATAGTCTGCCCACCGGGCAAAACCGATCCCACCAGCGCCAAGGGCACTTTTTGACCTACAGCTACATTAGGAGCCCCGGTAACCACCGTCAAGGGTCCTCGGTCGATAGCTACCTTGGCTATCTGCAACCTGCCATCTGGATGCGGTTCAAGTTGGATGATCTGCCCCACAACAATCTGATCATGGAGCTTAGCACCTAACGAACTGAGACCTTCCACTTCTGAGCCCGACAGGGTCAGGCGCTCTGCCAAATCGGCAGGTGCCAAATCTATATCAACATACTCCTTTAGCCAATCATAGGAAACCAGCATGTGTCATTTCCCTCCCCAAGTTCTTTACCTCCAACTAAAATTGGGCCAAGAAACGCATATCGTTTTCAAAGAAAAGCCGGATATCGTCTATGCCGTACTTGAGCATGGCAATCCGCTCTACCCCCATACCGAAGGCGAAGCCTTGGACAACTTCCGGGTCGTAACCGACCTTGGAGAGCACCCGTGGGTCAACCATTCCTGCCCCCAGTATCTCCAGCCAACCAGTATTCGAGCATACCCGGCAACCCCTACCACTGCACATGATGCACTCTATATCAATCTCGGCGCTAGGCTCTGTAAAGGGAAAGAAGCTGGGGCGAAATCTCACACCTCTGCCTTTGCCAAACAAAGCAGAAACGAACACTTGCAGTATCCCTTTGAGATCGCCAAAAGTAGTTACCTCATCAACTAAGAGTCCTTCCACTTGATGGAACATGGGAGAATGAGTGGCATCGAAAAGATCCACACGATACACCTTCCCCGGAGCAATAATCCGAACAGGTGGTTGCCTCTTCTCCATTATCCTTACCTGCACCGGTGACGTCTGAGACCTTAGTAAGATATCGTCTGTGATGAAAAACGTATCTTGCATATCTCGGGCCGGATGATCAGGTGGTACATTCAAGGCTTCAAAATTGTAGTAGTCCAGCTCTACCTCGGGTCCTTCTACAACCTCAAACCCCATCCCCATAAATACCGCTTCAATCTCAGCAAGCACCTGGTTGAGGGGGTGCTTTCTGCCAACGGCCGGTCGTCTACCCGGAAGGCTGATATCAATGGTCTCCCGGGCTAGATCGCGTTGCAGCTCTTCGGTCTGCAAAGTGTCCAAGCGACTGTGCAAACGGCCTTCTAGCTGGCTGCGTAGCTCGTTGACCAATCGGCCAATTTCCGGCCTTTGCTCCTGTGGCAAGGAACCCAAGCTGCGAAGCAACTCCGTAAGCTCGCCTTTCTTACCAAGGTAACGCACCCTAATCCTATCTAGTTCTCCAGTTTCATCAGCTTCGGCTATGCGCTTCCAGGCTTCGCCTTTCAGTTGTTCTAATCTATCTCGCATACTAACCTCCCTCTCACACTCTTCCTTATACAAAAAAGTTGCCTTCCGTTAGGAACGAAAGACAACCTGCGCGGTACCATCCTACTTACTTCCCACCGATAAATAAGCGTTCGGGGAAGTCCACTATCTCGGGCGGATACATACCCACCCTCTCCTTGTAACGGCGGATACCCGGTATGGCCTACTGCGATCTTCAGCCAACAGCTCAGAAGCGAACTTCACCTGGGCAACCTCCCGGAGTGCTTACAGTCTGTGGCACTCCGTCCCTGTCGGTGTTATCACCAGATTACTTCTCTCCGTCATCGCTTTTGGTAGTTTGGACTATCTTATTATAACCCAATCCTTAGTTCATAATCGCTTTCATTGCACGACACTGTTTATACATTAAGTAAGCCGTGATCGAACCGGTAGCTTCAAATAGCTTCCAAAAGAAATCGGCGGTCAGCTTCAACGAGACCCCACCCTTCCAGTTAATCCGCGTTCGACAGCTCAATTATAGCATACGACCTGCTCATTTACAAGAGTGTCACATTGTCTGACCAGGGATGAGGTCCTGGATAGGTAGGACAAATCTGGACAGAATACAACTGAAGCTGCGTACCCAGAATCCACTGAAGGGTGAGACATATGCCCAGTCAAGATGAAATGATGGCCGTAGGCCAAAGCTGCAGTGAGTATTTACCCATTGAGAAAGGCCCATGGGCATCTCGGCCAGATCCAGAGGAAATCAGCTGCGAGAACTGTACCCATTGGCAAGGAGAGGAGGATATGTGCGAGCTTGATATATACGAAGAGCAGCTCCTTAATCTAGATCAAACTTGACGATTAGCGATCCAACGCTGGCAGTTGTGTGCCCTAGTCCATGGCACGTTTGCTTACTTATTGCCCAGAAGTACGGCGAAATCTGACAACTTCATACAAGAGTATGCCACAAGCGACTGCGGCGTTGAGAGACTCTACTTTCTGGGCCAGGGGAATCTGCACTCTAAGATCGGCAGCCTCCAAGAGAGCTGGTTGGATACCCTGGCCTTCGTTGCCAACAATAATGGCTGTAGAATTAGTATAGTCCGCCTCAAAATGATATTGGTGGCCAGCTATGTCAGCTGCCACCAACTGGCAATTGGCCCGACGCAATGCTCTTACAAGATTTTTGGCATCAGGAGTAAACTTCACCGGTACTCGAAATATGGAGCCCATGGTGGCTCTTAGGACCTTGGGATTATACGGATCCACTGTGCCTTTCAGGCAGAAGATTGCATTCGCCCCCGCTGCTGCTGCAGTGCGTATCATTGTACCGAGATTACCTGGATCCTGCACCCGGTCCACCACAAGGTAGAGATCTTCCTCGGCGAAAGTAGGTTGGGGAAACGTCGGCTTAGCCACGGCGGCCGCAATACCCTGTGGCGTCTCAGTATCCACTAGTGTCTTAAAGAGAACAGACGGACAGCTGAAAGTCCTCGCGCCCACTGCCGCCATAGCTTGAACAAGCTCTGCTTCTATACTCTCCTCGAACCCCTCTTCGCAGAAAACAGCGTCAATAGATGTAATGCCGCGTCTGGCAGCATCTAGTGCTTCGGCAACAAATCGCACACCTTCCACCGACATGAGATTTGTCTTTTCTCTCCCTTTACGGGTGGATAGCGAGCGCATGCGTTTTATGTACTGATTCTGCGGACTCGTCAATTTCTCAAACATAGCCACTCTTCCTCACCGACAAATTACTGGTCATCCTCGTTCATATGCTGCAATCGATCTAGCATTTCATCTTGACCAATGGCCACTAGCTTATCTCCAGGCTCAACAGCATCATTGGCACCGGGGGCCACTATTATGTCATTGCCCCGCTTGATAGCCATAACACTAATACCGTACCGAGCACGCAAGTCAAGCTCCCGCAAGGTCTTGTGGACGAGAGAACCCCGGGCCAATACCTCGACAATGCTATAGCCTGGCACCAACTCCACATAGTCCACAATGTTACCAGATATGAGATTATGGGCCACCCGTACACCCATATCCCGCTCAGGATATATCACCTTATCGGCACCAACTTTCTCCAGGACTCTGCCATGTAGCTCAGAAAGAGCCTTAGCTACTGTCTGCCTGACCCCCATTGCCTTGAGAACTAAGGTGGTCATAATACTAGCTTGAACATCGCCGATGCTCACTATGGCGACATCAAAGTTCCTAACCCCTAAGGCGTGCATGGCTGCCTCGTCCGTAGCATCGGCCTGAACTGCATGGGTAACCATGCTGGCTACCGCCTGCACCTTCTCTTCGTCACTGTCTATAGCTAGGACTTCACATCCCATCTGGTAAAGAGTTTGGGCGACGCTGGTGCCAAAACGCCCTAGACCAATTACAACGTACTGCTTCTGGTTCCTGCGCCTTCTCATCCCCAAAGCTCAACCCTACCTTCCTGCAGATAGACGAAAAAGCAGTCTCGCCTGACAGAGTCCCGGCAGGCTTGGTGCCTGAACTCCTCCGTGCCCGACTGCCCTTTACTATTGCGTCTCCAGTCTACTGATGCAGACTAGCTGTTCAGCCCTTGTTTGGCCACATCCACTAACTGGCTGAAAGCTTCAGCATCATTTACCGCCAAATCGGCCAGCATCTTCCGATTGATCTCCAGACCGGAGCTCCTTAGGCCAGAAATAAAGCGGCTGTATGACAATCCATTGGTCCGCGCTGCAGCATTGATTCGGGTAATCCACAGTTTCCGAAAATCTCGCTTTCGCTGTCGTCGATCCCGATATGCGTATGCCAGTGACTTCATTACCTGCTCGTTAGCAGGGCGGAACAAAGTGCTTTTTGAACCATAGTAGCCTTGGGCTAGCTTTAGAGTTTTCTTACGTGTTGCTCTCCTAGCTGTACCACCTTTGACCCGTGGCATTTTCCTCGCCTCCTAAAACAAGTAGAATACGCTATAGCCTCAAGGCTATGCGTAGGGTAGAAGCTTATGCATGCGCTTCTGGTCTGCGTTATCCACCAATGTTGTCTGACGCAAATTGCGCTTGCGCTTGGAGCTTTTCTTCTCCAGTATGTGGCTCTTATATGCCCTGCTTCTTTTGATCTTGCCGGTACCGGTGACCTTAAAGCGCTTAGCTGCGCCTCGGTGGGTCTTCAATTTCGGCATGGAACATCTTCCTTTCCTACGTTACTCCTGTCTTGGAGCTAACATCATGATCATCTGCCGCCCCTCAACTAATGGCTGCCGCTCTATACTAGCCACCTGGCCTATTTGCTCAGCCATATCCAATAACATCCCTCGCGCCAGATCGGAATGAACAACTTCCCGCCCCCGGAACCGCACAGATACCTTGACCTTATGCCCATCCTTTAGGAAGCGCTCAGCATTCCTGGTTTTCACCTGGAAATCGTGCTCCTCTATCTTCGGCGTCATCCGCACTTCCTTAACCGTTACGACCTTCTGTTTCTTCTTGGCTTCCCTTTTCTGTTTAGTCTGCTCGTATCGATACTTCCCGTAATCCATGATGCGGCAGACTGGAGGACGGGCGTTTGGAGCCACTTCCACCAAATCCAGCTCTCTCTCCATGGCAGCATTAAGCGCGTCTCTGATGGACATGACTCCCAGCTGCTCACCCTCCGGACTAATCACTCTCACATCCCGCGCCCGGATTTCCGAGTTAATACGCAACTCGTTGCTAATCTCCTATCACCTCCGTGAAGTTCTCCCTGACCTCACATCTCGCCAGCCTCTTGGGCATAGACGTACTGGACGTCAGGAATCAAAAAAGGAGCGGTAATAACCGCTCCCACAATTCGACATGAAACGTCCTGAAAAACGCAATCAGGACCAAATCCCCTTGGTAGTGACCTTGTAGCTGCAAAAAGCGCCTCAAGGTGAGAAGCGGTACCTTCTACTTCGATTGGAGATATATTCAGCTATAACTACTCTAACGGAATCTAGGATACCATACATGATGGGCCTTGTCAAACTAATTCCGCGTATTGTCCCCGTCGACCGGAGCCAGTTTTCGGCCTGCAACTTCCTGCTGCAAAAGCTCCTTAAAAACTGATGCACTCATGCTTCCCATGTCACCAAGCTGGCGATGGCGTACAGCCACCGAACCTGCGTTCACTTCTCTTTCGCCCACCACTAGCATATACGGTATCTTCTCCAGCTGGGCCTTTCTTATCTTATACCCTACCTTATCGTCGTGGCTATCTACATCTATGCGAAGTCCACAATCAGCTAACTCCTCTGCTACCGCCTGGGCATAGTCTACGAACCTATCGCCCACAGGGATGAGTCGAGCTTGAATCGGTGCCAACCAGGCAGGAAAGGCTCCGGCGAAATGCTCTATCAAAATCCCAATGAACCGCTCCAGAGCACCAAAAATTACACGATGAACCATGACTGGTCTGTGCTCTTTGCCGTCTTCTCCTACGTAGGAGAGATCGAAACGTTCCGGAAGCATGAAGTCTAGCTGAATGGTTCCACACTGCCATGTTCTGCCCAGACAATCCTCCAGATGGAAGTCTAGCTTAGGCCCGTAGAACGCTCCGTCACCTTCGTTTATTAC
>JAAYRF010000088.1 GCA_012518905.1 Bacillota bacterium
CCCCTCTTCGCATTTCGACAGCAAGGCACCGATGATTTGGGGAGAATCCGAGGAGGTTTTCAGCAATTGGATATCCCGCCTACCCTAGAGGCTGAACTTGCAAGACGAGGGGTAGGTGCTCAATGAATTTATTTGGAGAAGTAGATGTGTTGACGCTAAAGACTCTTCGCATGGGAGTAGGGTTGGTCTGCTTTGCGAGTTTCTTAAGTACTGCCTTGGCGTTGTACCAGTTATGTGTGACCGCAAGCCGGAGAACACATGGCTGGGATTGGCAAGAGCTGGTTCGAAATGTATCAAGCAGTAGGCTGTTCTGGATGATTTCGGGGGCTATAGGCGGATGGTTCTTGGTCCCTGGCTGGGGCGTGCTCATTGGTGCGGTATTGGCCTCAGTTGTGCCGTTCACAATCGCTCGGCAAAACCGAAGACGCCAACAGGCAAAACTGGAGGTGCAGCTCCTGGACGGGTTGAGTCTGATGCAAGGAGGTCTGCGGGCAGGCTTCAACCTTTTTCAAGTCCTGGAACTGGTGGCTAGGGAGACAGAGCCGCCTCTGGCCGACATCGCGAAAAGAATAGTCGGTGAGGTGCAAGTGGGTGTACCTATGGACTTAGCTTGGGAGAGAGTAGGAGCTGATGTAGGCAATCCAGCCTTCACGCAGTTGGTGACGGCTGTGACTATCCAAAGACGAGTGGGAGGGGATCTAGGCTTTGTTTTGGGTACCCTGAGAGAGTCCATTAGACAGAGAATCAATCTGGATACAAAGCTGAAATCAGTTACGTCCCAGGGCAGACTCACAGGCATTGTCATCTCTATTCTACCGCTGGCCCTAGCCGGGGTGATCTGGTTGATCATGCCCCAATTCATAGAACCACTGTTTCTAAACCCCTTAGGGCAGGTTCTGCTGGGAGCCGCCCTTGCTCTGGAGATTGTGGGGATGTGGATGATTAGTCGCATTAGCAGTGTGGATCCTTAGGGTAGGTGAAGTCATGGCGTGGATATCGGCGGCTAGCATTAGTGTTGCTTTGGCATTACTATGGCTTTGGTACGGCCAAGTTGAGTCAGGCTGGCTAGTGAAGTGGCAGCTAGAGAATGGTAAGATCTTCCAGGGCAGTAACAGTGAGTTGACAGCTTTGGTTGTCAAAGAGATCGTAACCTCTCTTGGAGAAATAATCTGGCGTAGACTAGCTCCGACTAAGGCAGGGATAGCTAGTAGCGAGAGGCTAAACGCAGCCGGTAATCCCAGACAGATGACTCCAGAGGAACTCTGGGGGTGGCGCATGGTCTTGGCCATAGGTGGTGGCCTAGTCATTGGTATCGCTGGTGGTGAACTTCTGTTGGGGTGCATAGGTGGGTATCTGTGTAGCAGGTTGCCGCTTGTTTGGCTCTCCCTTGCACTTGGTCGGAGGGAGGCGGCTATACGCAGAAGTCTTCCGAGTGTGCTGGATCTATTGGTCATATGCACAGGGGCGGGTCTTACCTTTGATGCTGCCATCAACATTATTGTGGAGAAAAGCCCGCCGGATCCCTTGATTGATGAGTTTAACCAGGTGTTACATCACATGCGCATGGGTGACAGTCGTCAGGCAGCCTTGAGAAGAATGGCAGACAGGTGTCCGCAGCCTGATGTGCGGTCCGTGGCGGCAACTCTGATCCAAGCTGACCAGCTTGGCACGAGTATCAGCTCAACTTTACTGCTTTTAGCAGAGCAGATTCGCATCACCCAGGCTCACCGGGCTGAGGCTCGGGCTAACCAAGCCCCGGTGAAGATGCTCTTTCCCTTGCTTTTCTTTATATTCCCCAGCCTCTTGCTCATCCTTTTTGGTCCTGTATTCTTAGGTGGGTCATTTTAGAACAAAGGATTCCGTCTCCCAAGGCAGAACTTGACTAAAGAGATAAGCTAGCGGAGAGCAACTTCGGTTGATCAAAGGAGGATCCCCGTGCTGAAAAAAATCGAACATGTGGGCATAATGGTAAAGGATCTGGATGTCTCCATCGATTTCTACACCAATGTATTAGGGCTCAAGCTTAAGGAACGCATTACTACGGCTGACGGCAATATGAAAATCGCCTTTATTACCATCGGCGAAAGCGAGTTGGAGCTTCTGTGTCCGAAGCATGGTGATGTGCCCGGATCACAAGGAGTCATCGCCCATCTGGCCTTCACCGTAGATGATATCGAGAAAGTGGTTGATAGTCTGCGGGGTAAAGCCGAGCTTATTGACGAGACTCCCAGGGAAGCCTTGGATGGCTGTAAGATTTTCTTCTTTAAGGGGCCTGATGGTGAGATTTTGGAGTTGTTTCAGCCCCGATCATGAGCTGCTTGCTAGTATGCAGCCGGCAGCTTAGGGTGTTAATGGGAAGGAAATCTAGGGAGCCTTGGGGCTTGCAAGCAGGATAATCCCGGAAGTTCTAGAATAGTAGTTAGTGATAATCAAATAGTTCGGTCCGCTAGGGGAGCATATGGCTGAGAGTGGAACCTGTTGGTTTCCTAAACCCTTCGAACCTGTAGGTTAATGCCTGCGTAGGGAATGCGGTGAGATATGATATAAGAGCCGTAACCCGTAGTGGCTGTGGGTTGCGGTTTTTTGCATGTCGTCGCCCTCTCTTCTTGATTGGGCCGGACGAAGGAGGAGTCTTGAATGAAGAAGCAGTGGGATACCAAAGTGATGGTGGAAGTGGCAATAGCGGCGGCTTTAGCTATGATCCTGAGCATGCTACGGTTGTTTCGGGGACCCCAGGGTGGCTCGGTGACCTTAGAAATGGTGCCGATCTTTGTGGTGAGTTTGCGTCATGGCCTAAGACCAGGACTTTGGTCAGGTATGTTGCTGGGGCTGCTAAAATTGCTGCTCGGAGCGTATGTTGTCCACCCAGTGCAGTTTGTCATGGACTATCCTTTGCCCTTTGCGATGTTGGGATTGGCGGGCCTGTTTTATAAGCGGCCCATTCTAGGTGTTATAATTGGAAGTGCTGCTCGTTATGTAGTGCATGTGCTGGCCGGAGTTATCTTTTGGGCGGCGTATGCCCCGGAGGGGACGAATCCTTGGATTTACTCACTGTCTTACAATGCTAGTTACCTGCTGCCTAGTGCCATTCTTTCAATCTTGGTCATCTGGCTGCTGTCCCGCTATCCCTTGCTGCGGCGGGATGGCAACTGACAAGATGGTTCTACACAAAGCACATACCCGATCGACTATGGAGGGAGATGGTTACCGTAGCACCCCGCTTTAGTCGGGCCCTAATCTTCTGCAATGGTGAGTTTGCATCAACTGACTATGAAGAAGCCCAGGCAGGTGACCTAGTAATCTGTGCCGATGGCGGCTTGCACCATGCGTTAAATGTGGGATTGAAGCCCCATGTCATCTTGGGGGACTTCGATTCCATCGATGCTGACTTGCAGCGGGCACTTCGTGAATGGGACTGTGGCCCCAAAGTAATGGAATTTCCCAGAGAAAAAGATAAGACTGATGGTCAGCTGGCGGTGGAATATGCCCTAGATGCCGGTATTAAGGATATTTGGTTATATGGCAGCCTGGGACATAGAATCGACCATACCCTTGGCAATCTGTTTTTGGCCTGGCTTTGTCTGAAGCGAGGAGCAAGGTTACAACTGGTATCGAAGGGTCAGAGGGTTGTTATGCTTCGGGCTCCTGCACGAGTTTGCATTACAGGTGAAAAGGGAGACTATGTCTCACTAATTCCCCTGACGCCTACTGTCTCCGGTGTTACAGCTACTGGTTTATACTACCCTCTGCAAAATGACACTCTTCATATGGGCGAAACCCGGGGTTTGAGCAATGAGTTGGTGACAAACTGTGCTGCCATTGAGGCCACGAGCGGTGTTCTAATTGTTGTCAACAGTAAGCAAGGGCCGTAAATGGGAAAAAAATAACAGGCGACTTCGGTCGCCTGCCTAAACTCAAACCAGATAACATCAAACTGGGAATCACAAGGGGCTTACAGTGCCCGTTTGACTTTTCCTCCCTTAAGGCATCTGGTACATACATACCGGCTAGTTACGTGACCATCTAGATCTAGCTTGACCCGCTGGAGGTTTGCGCTCCAACGACGTCGGGATCTTCTGTTGGAACGGGAGACCTTGTTTCCGGTAGTAGTTCCTTTATCACATACTATACAGCGCCTGGCCAACTCTTGCACCCCCTTGCCCTCACCAAAACCATCGTCGTTTCTTTCAGTCTTTTCCCATTGTAACACAAGCCATTGCCTCCGGCAAGATACGATTGCGGCCCCCGAGAAATAGTCGGTTTTCTTCGAGCATTCATTAAGGAAAGTTGGTATCATGGAAATGGAGGAACACGCCACTTCGGCCAGATATTGACATGCAGGGAGGTGGTTACATGGATGATCGTTGTGCGAAGTGTCAAAGCGGTCCCCATACATGTGCGCGTAGTGTACCGATCTTTGCTGCTCTTGATCATAGGGGGCTGGCGGAAGTCAACGGTCTCATTTACTCCCTAGAGTATGACAAGGGAGAACTCCTTTTCCAAGAAGGAGATGTAGGGACCCATCTATTCATTGTTCGAACCGGTCGAGTGAAGCTCTATAACGTCTCAGCCGAAGGGCGACAACAGATCCTCAGGATTCTTACTCAGGGGGATTTTTTTGGCGAACTCACATTGTTTCAAGATACAAAACAATCCTATTTTGCTGAGACAATGGAGCCTAGCCAGATATGTCAGCTGCATCGAGCCGATTTCAAGGGTCTTTTGGAAAGAGAGCCCCCGGTCGCGTTGGCTTTGCTAGAGGCCATGAGCGCCAGATTGTATCAGGCAGAAGCCTTCATCAGTGATCTCACTCTAAAGACGGTGGAGGAGCGACTCATATCATGGTTACTAATGAAAGCTCAAACAGGTACGCGCAATGGTAAGGAGATTACCATTGCACTGGATCTTAACCGAGAAGAATTGGCGCATTTGTTAGGTACCACCATCGAGACAGTCAGCCGCAGATTAAACGGTCTGCAGGCAGAAGGCATTTTGAATCTTCAGGGCCATCGGTCTTTAGTGATCAAGGATGTCGGCTTACTGGAAGCTCTGCTTTCTTAACACATTTTCATTGGGAGAAATCCATTGGTTAGAGGCGTTGCCGATGCAGAGTTAGAAGAATAACGCGAGTCATCCTCAAGTTTTGACTTAGATCAAGGTTTAATCCCCTGTAAAGATGCTATCCTAAGGTTGCCATCCAATGAGGTGGTAGTACAATCCGCAGCGTAGCTGCGAGAGGAGGAAGCATAATGCAGGAAGCATCTTTGCAGTTAACTAGCCTGTCGTGTCCATCTTGTGCAGAAACCATTGGTCAGGTTCTCAAACGTCAGAAGGGAGTGGAAGATGCGACGGTTACCTTTGCCACCAGCCGGGTAAAGGTTACCTACGATCCTTCGGTTATCAGTTTGGATGCCATAGAAAAGGCCATTGCCAAGACTGGATACAAGGTCATATCGAGTTCATAGAGGAGGATGACGAATTGTACACCCTCATCTCTGGGATACTCATCGCCCTAGGCTGGAGCCTGGGGCGGCTTTATCCCCAGAATATAGCAACACCGATTTTGATGATAGCGGCCACAATTATCGCAGGAGCTCCCGTTGCCCGAAGTGCTTGGCAAGCTCTGCGTTTTAAAGTGGTGGGCATTCCGGCGCTGGTGACGATAGCCGCCCTAGGCGCCATCGCCATTGGGGAATACTGGGAGGCAGCTGTTGTGACGTTCTTGTTTGCTTTGGGCTCTTATCTGGAAGCTCGTACTTTGGACAAAACCAGGGGGGCCCTAAGGGAGCTTTTGGAGCTCGCGCCCCAAGTGGCACGGGTGAGAAAAGGCGATGAGGAGAAGGAAATCCCCGCAGCGGATGTAAAAGTGGGTGATCTGGTAATAGTACGCCCCGGCGAGAAGATTCCTGTGGACGGAGAGATCATTACGGGCGTAGCTACTGTGAACCAAGCCGTCATCACCGGTGAGTCAATTCCGGTGGAAAAGAGTGAAGGTGATCGAGTTTTCGGTGGTACAATCAATGAAGCCGGCTATCTGGAAATACTCACTGATCGAGCCGGAGAGGATACCACATTTGCTCGTATCATCAGTCTTGTAGAGGCCGCTCAAGGGGAGAAAGGACGCAGCCAGGAGCTACTGGATCGCTTTGCTCGCTATTACACGCCGGCAATCATGGCTATCTCTCTATTGACGTTTTTTTTCACCAGAAATGCCGTGCTAGCCTTAACTCTGCTGGTGATAGCATGTCCCGGGGCTTTGGTCATTGCCACCCCGGTCTCTGTTGTGGCAGGGATTGGCAACGCTGCTAAGCAAGGCATCTTGATCAAGGGTGGCGATCATCTGGAGAAGATTGGTCGCATTCAGACCGTTGTCCTAGATAAGACTGGCACCCTTACCGTCGGACGCCCGAAGCTGGTGGGTATGTGGGCCAGAACGGGAACCGAAGAGGAGATCTTGCGCCTGGCAGGAGCAGTTGAGAAGTTTTCTGAGCACCCCTTGGCCAAGCCAATCGTAGAAGCCGCTGAGGCTAAAGGTCCTTTGCCTACTGCGACGTCCTTCCAAGTCTGGCCCGGGCGGGGAGTCAGTGCTGAAATCGAATCTCGGCAAGTGGCTGTAGGCAGCGCTCGCCTCATGGAGAGCTTGGGGGTTGTCATTGACCAAGTGGCTGCCCGCAAGTTGCAGGCAGAAGAAGAAAAGGGCCGCACCGCTATCTTCGTGGCGGAAGGAACAAAAGTCATCGGAGCCTTGTTTCTGGCCGATAGGCCCCGATCTGAGGCATATAGTCTGGTTGCCGATTTGAAAAAGCACGGCATTCGTCGAGTCGTCATGTTGACAGGGGATAACGTATCTACGGCCAAAGCCATCGCCGATGAGCTAGGGTTAGACGGATACCACGCTGAAATGCTGCCTCAAGACAAAGTGGAAGTGATCAGGGAGCTTCGGGAAAAAGGCGAAATTGTGGCAATGGTTGGTGATGGCATCAATGATGCTCCAGCATTGGCTATGGCTGATGTAGGTATAGCCATGGGGGCTGCTGGGACTGATGTGGCTTTGGAGACGGCGGATCTAGTGCTCATGGGTGATAGACTGGATAAGTTACCTTATGCTATAGCCCTTAGCAAGAGTACTTTAAGCAACATTAGGCAGAATGTGGTGTTTGCTGTTATCGTCGTATTCGCTCTCTTGGCTGGGGTTTTGGGACAGACTGTGGTCCTGGCTTTTGGAATGCTTGTTCACCAAGCTAGCGTGCTTTTGGTCATCCTAAACGCAATGCGGCTTTTGCGCATTAGGCCACCACAAGGCAAAATGCGATTGCAGCCGATTACAAGGTAGTCAGAAATAGACCATTGCAATGGGGTAATAAATCTTGTAGAATAAGGCATAAGGCCCTTGCGTATGTGCTATGAATGGATAGGACAAAAGCAGGGGCTTTTGCGTGCAGTCTTCGATAATGGTAAGATTGGTGCGGAAGGGGTGGGAGCGCCCAAGCTGCACTTAATTGGGAAACGCCTTCAAGAAACAAGGAAATACTAGGATCACCGGAGAATAGTCTACCGTAGCATTGGCCCGCTGCATAAAGCAAGCATTTAACTGGAGGGAGAGGCTTGGCAGGCAATTTTACGACGGCACTTGGTAAGGTGGAAATCTCCGATGCGGTGATTGCGATTATCGCAGGTACCGCAGCTTCCGAGTGTTACGGATTAGTCGGTATGGCCGCCCGTAATGTACAAGACGGTCTGATTGATCTATTGCGCCAGGAGCATTATGAGCGTGGTGTTGAAGTAGAAGCCAAGGGAGATGAATTGATCATTCGACTGCATATCGTAGTGGAATATGGGACCAAGATCTCAGAAGTGGCTCATAATGTTATGCAGAGAGTAAAATATGCGGTGGAAACCGCTTGCGGTATCACAGTCCAACGGGTTGATGTCAGGGTAGAAGGTGTCAGGGTGACACAACCACGGGATGAGAAGTAATCACTATACTTGAGTCATATCAGTAAGAAGGAGCGGGGTTGGGATTGGAGCGAGACTTTTTGACAGGCAGCATGTTTAGGAGCATGATATTCGCTGCTGCCAACCGGTTAAACCAGGAAAAAGAGGACATTGATTTCTTGAATGTTTACCCTGTACCTGATGGGGATACCGGTACTAATATGGCCCTCACTCTGCTGGCGGCTGCCCAAGAGGTAGAAAAATCCACGTCTACCTCCGTAGGCGAGCTGGCTCAAGCGGCGGCGAAAGGATCTTTGATGGGTGCTAGAGGGAATTCGGGAGTCATCCTTTCCCAGCTCTTGCGGGGTTTTGCCCAAGTTATGCAGGGTAAGCACACTGCCACTGTGCACGATCTGAGTCGAGCACTGCAGGAGGCCAGTGCCATGGCCTATAAGGCAGTCATGCGGCCAGTGGAAGGTACCATGCTGACAGTGGCTCGGGTGGCTGCGGAAGCAGGTAAGCAGGCGGCAAGGCGCGAGACTAATGTAGTAGCTTGGTTCGAGGCGGTATTACGTGCCGCAAGCAAGGCTCTAGCTGAGACCAAACAGATGCTGCCGGCGCTAGCCGAGGCCGGAGTAGTCGATGCCGGCGGCCAAGGTGTGCTTACGATTTTCATGGGTGCATACTCGAGCATGGAGCAGCATGAGGCACCAGTACTTCTGTTGGCAGCTGCTGAAGATATACCAAGGACGAATACAAGAGCTCTAGCTGTCTCTGAGATAAGGCCTATGGAGAGTATCCGGTTTAGGTATTGTACTGAACTCGTGGTCAGGGGTGAGGTCTCCTTAGATGAGTTGCGTAAGACACTACAGCCCTTGGGGGATTCTCTGTTAGTTGTGGGCGATGAAGAGACAGCCAAAATCCATGTTCACACCAACCATCCCGGTCGAGTTCTAGAGATTTGCTGCGGATATGGTGAGATGTTTGCCATAGACATTGACAACATGGCGGAGCAGAATCGTCGGATAAACTCCGCCGAGCTTCCGATAGACCGCGGCAATGGGCACATGCACTCTGGCTCTGTCATAATGACTAATGCCGATATCGACGAGGCGCAGAAGAAGATGGGTGTCGTGGCGGTTAGCTTAGGTGAAGGCTGGAAGTCGATTTTCCAGGGACTAGGTGTTGATGTGGTGCTCAATGGTGGCCAGACTATGAACCCAAGCACAGAAGAGCTAGTGGAGGCTATCGAGCAAGTACCGGCCAAAGAGGTAATCGTTCTTCCCAATAACAAGAATGTGCTGTTTGCAGCTGAGCAGGCCGCTAAGATGGCTAAGAAGGATGTGGTTGTAATTCCAACTCCCGGTCTTGCCCAAGGGGTGGCTGCAGCAACGGCATATGATGATAAGCTAGAACTAGGCGAAGTGGTGGAGCGGATGAAAAGTGCCAGTCAGGGAGTGGTGAGCGGCGAGGTGACCTATTCTGTGCGCTCAACTACCACCGATGGTGTCCACATCAATGAGCGAGATTTTATCGGCTTGGAGCAAGGTCGTGTGGTGGTTGCCGGTAATGAGTTGATTTCCACCACGAAAGAGTTGATACGGCGGCTATTGGCTAAGCGCAAGGCTGAGCTGGTCAGCCTATTCTATGGTAAAGATGTTATCAAGACAGCTGCTCGAGATCTGTTGCAGCAACTGAGAGCAGAGTTTCCTGAGCCGGAATGGGAACTCTATGAAGGAGGCCAGCCACTTTACTACTATCTTGTAGCGGTTGAGTAGTGGTTTGGCAGGCCCGCTTGCTTTCTTTGACCAGGGTGGGATAGTTGGCATCTGGGATGAGAACGCTAAGTGGTTGGGTGAAAGGGAGGAGAGTCATGGCCGGTATTCAGATAGTAACCGACAGCACAGCAGACATGCCGAAGGCAGTGGCAGAAGCCTATGATATCAAGGTAGTGCCTCTATCGGTCAGTTTTGGTGATGAGAGGTATCAAGATGGAGTGGATCTTACCCCCGAGGAGTATTACCGGAGGTTACGGAGAGAGCCTATTTTACCGCGGACGTCCCAGCCTGCCCCAGGCCAGTTTGCTGAAGTATATCAAGAAGCCATAGCAAATGGTCGCCAAGTTTTGTCTGTTCATATATCAAGCAAGCTTAGCGGCACTTATCAGGCTGCTTCCTTGGCTGCTGAGATGGTAGATAAGGAAAACATCAAGGTTGTTGACACTCTGTCAGTATCGATGGGGATAGGTCTTGTGGCTTTAGCTGCAGCCGGACATGATACGCTAAGCGAAGCTCAGAAGGCAGCAGAGACAGCCAAAGAGCAACTAGGCTTATTTTTCCTGGTAGATACCCTAGAATATATGGAGAAGAACGGTAGAATTGGGAGGGCAGCTTCCTTGGTGGGAAGCCTTTTGCAGATCAAGCCGGTCTTGACCTTTGTTGACGGCACTGTTGACGTGGTGGAGAAGGTACGGGGCACGCGAAGGGCTCGACGCCGAATGCTGGAGATTTTTAAGGAACGGGTGGGTGATACCCGCATTGATTTTGCAGTAATGCATGCCGACGCCAAAGAAGAAGGCATGGACCTATTGGCCGAAGTTCAGGATCTAGTTGCCTATGATAAGTCATTCCTAGGTGACGTTGGGCCCACCATGGGTTCTCACTCAGGTCCCGGTACCCTAGGTCTCGTTTGGCGACCAGCTTTGGGCTCGGAGTGATGACAGATTGCTGGACGAACCTGTCACTGCGCTGACGGGAGTGGGAAGAGCTCGGGCCAGAGCATTAGCCAGGCTAGAGATTCAGACTCTGGGAGATTTACTTGCCCATGCTCCACGCCAATACGAAGACTGGACTCCTTGCTCATTGAGCAAGGTAACCGACGGTGATACGGTTTGCCTCCAAGGGGTAGTGGAAGACGTATCCCAACAGCGCTACCACGGAAAAGGCCTTGTAGTCACCAAGGCGATTTTGACGGATGGGCCTGAAAGTGTTCAGCTTCTTTGGTTTCGCCGACAGTCCAGATGGTCCACTGGTAACAGTACTGTCCGGCGCGATCAAGAACTGATGGTATACGGACGGATCCAGCGAGATAAGGGGCTTTGGGTGATGCACAATCCAGCTGTGAAGGAGCGCCCATGGCCACCAGGCAGGCAGCTCGTGCCCGTCTATCCTTTGACTGAAGGCATATCCCAAAAACAAATGCGTATGTGGGTGAGACAAGCCCTAGAGATTTGCCGACCGAGTCTCACAGAGTATCTCAAGAGAGAACACATTACAGA
>JAAYRF010000089.1 GCA_012518905.1 Bacillota bacterium
ACAACTGATTGCTGACAATGCTTTGGTCATAGCTGAGCATCATCGGGATGAGACTGTACCGGAAAAGGTGGATGGTCTCGCTCGAGTACGTATACAGAGGTACGGTGATACTGTGCTTAGCTTTTTCCATCGCCAAGAGTAAGGTATTGGCCAGGATATCAAAAAGGAATCAAGGAATTTGTAGGGAAGAAGGGAATATCCATGAAAATCGCGGTATGCCCTGGGAGCTTTGATCCGGTGACTTTCGGGCATCTAGATATTATCACCCGGGCTTGTGATCTATTCGATCGGGTCTATGTGGCGGTTTTGAATAATCCCGCCAAAAAGGCTCTCTTTACGCCAGACGAGAGAGTAGAGATGCTGGCGCATGCCACGGAGCATCTGGATAACGTCATCTGCGAAAAGTTTGAGGGCCTGGTAGTAGAGTACGCCAGGCACCGTGGGGCCATCGCGATGGTCAGGGGCCTGCGGGCAGTGACTGATTTCGAGTTTGAGCTGAAAATGGCCTCGATGAACCATCATCTGGACAAAGATATTGAGACTGTTTTCATGATGACTAGCAATGAATATTCGTTTTTGAGCTCTAGTGCAGTAAAAGAGGTGGCTAGCCTAGGTGGCGATGTAAGTGCCTGGGTGCCTGGCCCCGTAGCCGAGGCCTTGGTGAGAAAGTATTCTATGGCAGGGCAACGGGGATGAGCTCGCCACTCGTTCTTGACAAGGGGGCTGTTGGATTGAGTCGCAGAAACATAGTCATTCTCCTGGACCGGCTGCAAGAGGTGGTGGAGTCGGCACCGAAGATCCCCCTTTCCGGCCGTAGTTTGGTAGATGAGGATGAGATATTGGATCTAGTTGCCAAGATTAGAACGGCTTTGCCTGAGGAAATGCGCAGGGCCGATGCTCTATCGTCGGAAAGGGACCGAATCTTAGAAGATGGTCAGCGGAGGGCTGAACGAATTATCGCCCAGGCAGAGGAGCAGGCGGCTAGACTCCTTAGGGAAAGCGAGATCATCCAATTGGCGCAAAGAGAGGCGGAGAGGATTGTTACAGAGGCCCGAGAACAAGCGTATCAACTGGGATCTGATGCTAGGGCTTACGCCAAGCAACTATTGGAGATGCTCCAAAAATCTCTTAGTGAGAATCTTACCGTAGTAGAGAGTGGGCTTGAGAACCTAGACGAGATGGAGTAGAACGCCGTGTGATTGTGAGGTGGAGTGTCATGTCCCCTTCCCAACTCTTGGAGACTGCTACCTTGGCAGGAGGCTGTTTCTGGTGCTTGGAGGCCATTTTTCAAGACCTAAGGGGAGTTATTAGCGTTGAATCGGGCTATGCCGGTGGCCATGTGGCCAGCCCTTCATATGAAGAGGTGTGTACTGGAAGAACAGGCCATGCGGAAGTAGTCAAGATAACGTATGATCCCAACGTGATCTCCTTTACTGACCTGTTGGAGGTCTTCTTTAGTATCCACGATCCGACAAGTCTCAATCGGCAGGGAGGGGATATCGGGACCCAGTATCGGTCCGCCATATTCTATCACACGGCAGAGCAGAAGCAGGCAGCAAGGGTTGCTATCAGTGATCTGGAGACCAGCCGTATGTATGATCTCCCCATAGTTACGGAGATCGTTCCCTTTTTGGTCTTCTATCCGGCAGAGCCATACCATGAGGACTATTATCGCTTGAATCCCCATCAGCCCTACTGCCAGGCAGTGATTGGTCCAAAGAT
>JAAYRF010000090.1 GCA_012518905.1 Bacillota bacterium
AATGACGCGAACTATGAAGTTTTCAAGCGGCGCCTAAAAGATACCATAGGGCTGGATCTGAATCACTATAAGCAGCAGCAGATGCAGCGCCGAATAAACCAATGGCTGGATCGGGCCGGTATCAAAGATTATACTGATTACCTTAAGAGGCTGCAGTCCGATGCGGAGGAACGGGGGAAGTTCACAGAATACCTGACTATCAATACTTCTCAGTTCTATCGAGATGTAACGGTCTTCAAGGAAATTGAGGAGAGAGTCTTGCCGGATTTGGTTCAGCGTTTCCGGCGGCTTAAGATCTGGAGTGCTGGGGCTTCCATCGGAGCGGAGATTTATACTGTGGCCATGATTCTGGCCGACCTCACTCCTGGCAGGACCCATACACTTCTCGGTACAGATTTTGATGTCGGTGCCTTGGCTAAGGCAAAGGAAGCTGCATATACAGAGAATCTCCTCAGTACGTTGCCAGCCAAATACAAGCATAAATACTTTCAAAAAGAAGGCAATCTCTGGAGGCTAGACGACGAGATCAAACGACGAGTCAGGTTTGCCAGGCACAATCTCTTAGAGGACCCTTACGATACTGGTTTTCATATGATCCTCTGCCGCAATGTGTTTATTTATTTCACTCCCGAGACACAATCCATGCTTACCGCCAACTTCTCTAACTCCTTGGTGCCAGGGGGAGTGTTTGTTGTAGGCAGTGCAGAAAACCTCATGACACCAGAGGTAGCGAACCTGAAGCGGGTCTCTTACTGCATATATGAGCGATATTAGGTGCGTGGAGTCTGTGTTACTTTCGCAGACTCCCGAACTGAGTAGTTGTACCCATGACGGGCATAAGACGCGAGTGCTCGATGGCCTTGATGACTAAGTCAGCAACTACCCCGGTAAAAAAGCCGGTAACAAGGGCGGAGATTGCGAGGATAGGAAAGTAGACGATTATGTTGAAGGTCTCTACCACTAGTGCCGCTATGCATAGTTGGCCCACATTGTGCAGGAAAGCTCCGGCCACACTAATGGCCGGGACGCTAAAGAGACTTCCTTTGTGTCGCATGAGCACGGACATGCCCAGGAAACTTAGGATGCCGCCGGCAAGGCTAAAGAGAACACCACTGGCTCCTCCACCCAAAAGAGCCCCGAGAAAGCTGCGCAAGATTAGGATTGACAAAGCATCGCCCCAGGGAAGGATCTCTAAGGCAACCAAGGTGACAATATTAGCTAAGCCTAACTTGACGCCGGGTGCCAGCTGCGGCAGTGGAAGAAGACGCTCCACTACGTGCAACAAAAGGGCTTGGGATACCATTACACCTATCCATGTTATACGACGAACAGACAATGCAGGTGCCTCCTTCATGGGGCATCCAACGATCCTCTGGGTTTGTTCTGCCCAAGCAAGGATAACTAATAAACCCTCTAGAAGGCTATGCCGTCGATCTCGCCGACAGGCTCGTGTTCAGCCTTCAATATGCGGATTACTAAGCGGTTAGGCAGGCAGACGATGGACTGATGGGATTGGCTTATCCACCCCTGCTTTACGTCAATTTGGTCAGGGCAGGACGCCTCCACTACTCGGATACGGCCATGCTCTACCTGGATGATGTTATAGGCGCCACCGCTTCCTTCAACTCTAAACTCATAAGGCTCCGTAACAGCGTCAAGGCGAACGCGATGGATGCTTTTGCCATCTTGGGTTACCACCGCGGTTGGGGACCCGTTATTAGTCCTTCCCATGGCTGCAAAGGAGCCCAGGAGAAATATGAGAAGCAACCCCATGTAAATAATGATGTCGCCGGGCAAAAAATACTTACTGTCTCTCATATAAGCTATACCCCTTAGCCAGTCCATTTAAACGACCCCGCAGGCCACTGGTGGCATATACCTTGCGGTCGTTGGTCACTAAGATCCCTTCGACGTCCTCCAAGGACTCCAGAAGGTCCAACCCCTTTTCTAACCCCAGGACAAAGACGCCAGTTGACAGAGCGTCGGCGATGAGGGAAGAGGGGGTTACAATGGTCACACTGACCAAACCGCTATCAGCGGGAAATCCCGTAGTTGGATCAAGAATATGATGATACCGAATGCCATCTTTGATGAAATACCGCTCATACGGTCCTGAGGTGACAACTGATGTGTCTTTGACCTCCAGCACAGTGATGTGAGTCCCCCTGGGGCTGTCCGGGTCTTGTATCCCGATGCGCCAGGGAGAACCATCAGGTTTACTTCCGATAACATAGACGTTGCCGCCTAAGCTCAGGAAAGCACTGCTAATCCCACTGCGCTTGAGCACTTCCACAGCGGCGTCGGCACCATATCCCTTGGCTATGCCCCCGAGATCCAG
>JAAYRF010000012.1 GCA_012518905.1 Bacillota bacterium
ATGCCCACTGTTGCACCGGGAGAAGATGCCGTTATCAAGATTCCCTATGGCAACTTGAAAACGCTGGGGCTGGGTACCGAGGGATGGCTAAATCTGCGTTTTACTCTAGCTTTGGATCAAAGTTGGGCTGATGCAGGCTATGAAGTTGCTTGGGCTCAGTTCAAGCTACCAGCAGCTGTAGAGGAAGAGTATCCCGTGTTGTCCATAGATTCTATGCCAACTCTGACGGTTAACTGCAATGACTCCATCATAGAAGTGCGGGGACATGATTTCGAGCTTATATTTGACAAAATTTACGGCAGCATAGCCTCCTGGTCCTATGCAGGCATCCCTATGCTCTCGAGAGGGCCCAGGCTGCATTTTTGGCGGGCTCCCATTGATAATGACGTTGTTTACGTAAGAGAGTGGCGTCAAGCCGGGTTGGATAGCTTGCAGCACCGCATTGATGCTGTTACCCTCGAAGAGGGGGAACGGGCGGTTCAGATTAACGTTAAGGTACGGATTGCTCCTCCTATACTTGACCATGGCTTTAGCTGCACATACACCTATACCGTTTATGGAGATGGCAATATCACTATTGAAGTCAGTGGCATACCACAAGGGGAGCTTCCTGTCTTGCCTCGGATCGGCCTGCAGATGGTATTACCCAAGGATTTCCACCAGGTCGTATGGTACGGACGCGGGCCAGGTGAAAGCTATGCCGATAGCAAGCTGGCCAACGGTTTTGGCGTGTATCAGTGTCACGTCGATGACCTTTATGTTCCTTATGTATATCCCCAAGAGAACGGTAATCGGACTGACGTCCACTGGGTAGCGTTGACCGATTTTCGGGGGCTTGGTCTGTTTGCATCGGCAGATATACCACTTAACTTCAGCGCCCATCGCTTTTCCACTGATGATTTGGAAAAGGCCAGGCATACAGATGAGCTGATGTGGCGGGATGAGATCCATCTCAATCTCGACTATCGCCAGAATGGTTTGGGTAGTGGCAGCTGTGGTCCTAAGGTACTTCCCCAATATGAACTGCAACCCCATGAGTTTAGCTTTACTGTCAGGCTAAAGCCTTATTCAGCTGATGCTTCGTCTCCCATGGAATTGGGAAAACATAGACTTGAGGCTCTAAAATAGGGTTGTAGGGCCAGATGCGAGAGAGGGGCTGACTAGATAGTCAGCCCCTTAAGCTTGGTTCAAAGTAGTAATTGCCTTCTTAAATATGTTATTGGATTGTGCCTTGCTCTATTCAACGGAGTCGACAGTTCCCTGACGGGATACTAGTCCCACCGTCTTGCGAGTATCTAGAACGAAGGCAATACCTGAACCGGGTTTTTCGAGATGCGCTGCATCTATGATCGTCTGCAGAATTTGATCAGTGTCATGCTCTTCAGTGAGAACAAATAGAATCTCCTTAGCCTCTTCTACTGTAAGACCGAAAAACGTCTTGGCTTCTTTGGCTCCAGTACCCCGGGCTAAGAAAATGGTGCCCCCTTTGGCGCCGGCTTTCTTGGCTGCTTCCATGACAGAATCGGCTGTACCACGGGGAAGGACAGCAAATATCGCATGATAACTCATAGTGTCACCCCTAAAGTTTATATAAAATACCCAACAAGAGCATAAAGGCTGTGGGACAAACAAGACACAGAGCGATAATACCAAATCCGTCGATCAACGGGTCTCGGCCACCGAGAGCTGTGGCTATGCCAACTCCCAGCGCAACGACAAGCGGTACTGTTACCGGACCGGTTGTGACCCCTGAGGCGTCAAAGGCTACTCCGGTAATGGCCAATGGTGCTCGCCAAGCCAGGAAGGCTAGAAACCCCAAAGCTGGCAGCATGATTTTATAGTTGGGTATCTGCAAAATGATCTTTAGTACCCCCAAAGTAGTTCCGGCCCCGATTCCCATCGCTACCGTGGTCATTACCACCGGTTTCTTAAGAACTCCAGCCGTCAGCTGCTCCACCTGCCCGGCTAGGGATTGCATTGATGGTTCTGCCATTGTGACTCCAAAACCCAGGATGAAACTAAAAACTAGAACAAGCCAAAGGGGGGATTCCTTAGGCAGATTCAGCCCGACAGTCTCTCCTAAAGGGAGTAGCCCCATCCTCAAACCGTTGGAAAATAGCACGAGTCCAACGACTGCCAAGACTATGCCGGTGATATTCTCCTTGGGATTCTCCAGTGGAGACCGTAGGATGAACCTGTTGAAAGCCAGAAGAAAAAGGACAATGGGCAGAACACCGGCAAGTGACTCAATAGTTGTTTGGTATACTTCCTTCAATTGTTCAAGCCTCCCTTACCTCTCGACACTAAACAAAAACATCCCAGTTACAGTACTGGTAACTATGTCTTAACTGTAACCTGTAATAGTTCGAAAGTCAAACCGCGATGGCTGCCTTTACCAGGGTAATAGGTGAGGGGTAGCAGGGCTAAATCATCACGAATCTCGCCTGTGAGATCCTGGCAAATATAGCAAGGGTAGGATATAATAACAGTATGATGTGGCTTTTACTACTTGGAGGTGGTATGGTGAAACGGTCACTAGGTCTGCTTTTGACACTCTCTCTACTGATTCTTGTGACGGCAGGCGTGAGTGCAGAACCTCAGACAAAGTCGTTGATAATCAACCCCAAAGAGAGTTTTGAAGTGCGCATGTGGGCGGACAGAGGTGGCGAATCCGCCTATCGGGTGGGGGAAAGGGTACAGCTTTATTTTGAGGTTAGCGAGAACTCCTTCATTACTATATTTGATGTAGATGCCAGTGGTACTGTTACGAAGCTATTTCCCAACCATAATCAGACTAATGACTATGCAAGGAGAAATCGAGTTTACCGGGTGCCTGATGGCTATGACATCTATGCGGCCCGTCCTACTGGAGAAGAGACACTCGTGATTGTTGCGACCCGCAATGGCCCGATAGATTACCCAGAATTGCTTCGGGAAAGAGGTGTTGATAGACTTCTATCCCGCTTGCGTCGGCGTTTGGCGCTTTCTGGTGAAGACTGGGCTATGGATATGGTTACCCTTCAGATATTGCCGGAAAGACCGAGAACTGTCCGTATAGATGTTGATGCCAACTTGTATGGTGTCACCCTTTACGTAGATGGTTCCTATGTGGGCGAGCTTCCCCAACGGATTGATCTGACAGCCGGTGAGCATCAGTTGGTGGCACTAAAGAGCGGCTACAAAGCTGGAATCCGGGATATTTATGTCGACCAGTATAGTGAAAACGGTAGATGGGTAGTGAGGCTAGAAGCCTTGAAGCAGCCCCGTTCATCCTCGGTGGAGGGAGATTTGCGCTTCGACTTTGAGATCAAGCTCTAAGCAAGCGATGAATTGGTTCCAGTGGTGCTGTTAGCTTTGTTTCACGATATCCAGATGCAATGCTAGATACAATGTAGGCTAATACCGATCCTCGCAGGATCGGTATTTTGCTTGGTAAGGAGGAAATTGGTGCTATGTAGAGAAAGTTAGCACAGGCGCAGAAGAAGAGCGCCTAGGCTTCTACGAGTAGGTATAGAGCATGGCAGGTTCAGTGTCACCGGTGAAGACCTATTACCAGCAGGCTAGTGCCTGGGCTACAGAGAGATGGTGTGCTTAGTGGTTTCAGTAGCAGATATCATATCATATATTGAAGAGATATTTCCGGTGGATCTTGCTGAGGAATGGGATAATGTGGGGCTCCAGATCGGTGCTGAGTGTGTAACATGCCGAACTGTTATGACCTGCCTCACTGTCACTGAAGCGGCGGTAGACTACGCCGCGGAGGTAGGGGTGGATCTGATAATTGCCCATCATCCTCTGATTTTCACGCCACTGAAGAGCATTATCTCAAAGACTCTACCAGGCCGCATCATAGGCAAGCTTTTGACCCACCACATTTCATTGTACATAGCCCACACCAACGCAGATCAGGCCGCGGGAGGCTTGAATCACTGGCTCGCTGAAGCCCTGGACCTGGTGGACATAGAAATCCTTGAACCGAGCGCCTTGGCTGCTGAAGGGATGGAGGCCGGGTATGGGAGAATTGGTCGGCTCGCTTCGCCAGACAATCTAAGTCGTTTTGCCGCCCGAGTCGGTGAGAAGCTGGGTATTGAGATAGTTAGGTTTGTAGGACCTGAAGATAAGCCTGTGCGAAGGGTAGCTGTCAGTTGTGGCAGTGGCTCACACCTTTGGCCGGTGGCTTTGCAGCGAGGTGCTGATGTGCTGATCACCGGTGATGTGAAGTACCACACCGCTGTAGAGGTGGCAGATACATCCTTAGGGCTCATTGACGCTGGGCACTTTGGTACCGAGGCCATTTTTAGCTTGCGATTGGCAGGATGTATCGAGAAGGAGGCGACAAAGCAACAGTGGCCTATAAGGGTCGTTACATACAACACAGAAGACGATCCATGGAAGGGAGCTTAAGAGCGATGGAAAGACTTTGTGAGCTATGTGGAAAGCCTATCCCGCCGGAGAGACTGGATGCCTTACCAAAGACGAGGCGTTGTGTAGATTGCGCCCGAGAAAACGGTTCCGATATAGATACGAAACGGGCGGATATCGGCATGGATCTTGATACCTATCGGGATCTTCTTAGAGCTGTCCGCAGTTAGTCTCTGAGGGGGTAGCACTAAGCAAAACCTTGATAAACTAATGGCACGATCGTCCGTGCTAGCTCTGTAGCGATGATTATTAAATCACCGCTTTTTTATTTTTTGGGTATTTTAGACCTCGGCCTTTAGGACTAGCCAGTTTGAGGCCGATTTTTGCTATCGAGGGAAGGACTTTGCCCTGGATGAGCCGAATAGTGGAAACAGAGTGGTGGAAAGTGGGGGGAAGTGGGGAGGGTCTCCCCAAAAAGTGGGGGTAGGTGAAACGACCGTGTTCATGGGAGAATGGCAACATACCCTAGATTCTAAAGGTCGTCTCATTATCCCAGCCAAATTTAGGGAGCAGCTTGGAGAGCGATTTGTTGTTACTCGAGGCCTAGATCACTGTCTATTCGTATATCCCCTTATAGAATGGGCCATATTGGAGGAGAAGCTGAAGTCCCTACCCCTTACTCAGGGTGATGCTCGAAGGTTTGTGCGTTTTCTCTTCTCTGGGGCGACAGAGTGCGAACTCGATAAGCAGGGCAGGATCAACTTGCCTGGCAACCTGCGGGAATATGCTCAGCTTGACAAAGACGTGGTGGTTATCGGTGTCTCCAATAGAGTTGAAATCTGGGCCAGTGAATCCTGGACAGTCTACGTTGAAGAGGCTAGTGCTTCCTA
>JAAYRF010000091.1 GCA_012518905.1 Bacillota bacterium
ACAAGTTCCTCTAGGTGTAGCCCTTCTCTTGGCCCGGAGTGTGCAAGCACACTTAGAGCATTTTCCCGTAGTGGATCAAGTAGAGCTTTCCGGCGCGTTGCGGCGTCGTGAGGAAATGGTGGATGAGATAGACTTGGTAGTTTCCACCCCTGACCCGCCTGCTGTGCTCGAGCTCTTCGCTGGAATAAGGGAAGCAGAGGGTGCGATGGAAACCCAGCCGCATCATCAAGGAAAGATGCAGCTCAAGGCTGGTCCCTGTTTGGAGGTTGTGGCAAGAGTACCAGATGAGTTCATTTGGGCTCTGTGGCAAACCACAGGTTCTAAAAGGCATGTCGAGCAGCTAAAGGCACGAGCGGATAGCTTGAATATTGGAATAACCAAAGAAGGAATTGAATCCAACGGCTCTGTTCTAAGGCCAGCAAGTGAGGCTGATATCTACCACATGTTCGATTTGCCTCTTATTCCCCCAGAGTTAAGGCAGGGCAGAGGTGAGGTGGAAGCTGCGGCTTTGGGTACCTTGCCCAAACTGGTGGAGCTTGGAGATATCCGGGGTGATTTGCACTGTCATTCTCGATGGAGTGACGGAGTCTTGACCGTAAAGGAGATGGCTTTGGCTGCCCGAGCCAAAGGCTATGAATATCTAGCTATCTGCGATCATTCTCAATCTTTGCGAATAGCCAACGGGCTCGATCCACACAGATTGAGATTGCAGCATGCCGAGATTCGTCGAGTGGAAGAGGAGATTGGTTTCCGTGTCCTATCTGGGATAGAGGTAGACATCCTAGCTGATGGCAGTTTAGATTTGCCCGATGATATACTGGCTGAAAGAGACATAGTAGTGGCCTCCATTCATTCCGGCTTCAGGCAAGACAGAAAACAGTTGACAGACAGGGTGCTTAAGGCCATAGAGAATCCTCACGTAGATGTGGTCGGCCATCCTACAGGAAGGCTCTTAGGACGCCGTGCACCATATTCCATAGACATGGACCAGATCATTCAAAGGGCGGCAGCCACTGGCACAGTCCTGGAGATCAACGCTTCTCCCGATCGGCTGGATATCAATGAGGTATATGCCCGTCAAGCTATGTCCTCAGGAGTTAGGATGGCTGTCAACACAGATGCCCATAGCCAAGCTGAGCTAGATAACATGCATTTAGGTGTCAGTGTGGCCCGTCGAGCCTGGTTGACCAGCGAGCATGTAATCAACACATGGCCATGGGCTCATATTCGCGAGCTTTTTGCCAGCTCATGATGATATATCCTATGGCTCCCTGTATGTCTAAAAGCAGCCAGAGGCGGTGTCATTTGCCGAAAGGTTTTGCCCTTCTGTAGTCAAAGTATGGAGTAGGCTGTGGAGTTGCCCCAGCTCAAGCAGCATTCGCAGCACTTTATATACTAGGGATGACTACAGGGGGAGAAACACTTGAAAGATGTCTGTCCGCGGGAGAGGGTCGTAAGGCTTCAATCAAATGCCCTGGTGACAGTTCTGTTGCTTTTGCTTTCCTTCGTTCTGGGCCTTGTCTCTCCAGACAGTAGTGCTTTGCCTCCTGGAAGCGGGGATTATGCAACGGGTCCTGGCGGCGGTGAGGCGTTGCGTTGGGATCCAGAGGCCTTGCGGGGTAAGACCATAGTGATTGATCCCGGCCATGGTGGTTCGAACCCCGGCACGAGGGGTGTGGGGCCAAAGCCGGAAAAAGACAATGTCCTGGCGGTGGCCTGGGACCTAAAAGGTATGCTTGAGCATGCTGGTGCTAAGGTAGTTATGACCAGAAACGGTGACTACTTGCCCGGCAGCCCCGAGGTAGACCAGCTGGAGGCTAGGGTGAGACTGGCAAACATGAATCGCGCCGATGCCTTCGTTTCCATCCACAATGATTGGAACAAGAACAGCTCCTTGACTGGTACCACAACCTATTTTTATAGTCCTGATGGTTATCGACTTGGTATTGCCCTGCAAAAGGGCGTTACAGGCGAATTGCGTTCCCGGGATCTTGGCGTGAGATGGGCCAACTATTATGTGCTAAAGAATACGGTTATGCCGGCTGCCCTTGTGGAGCTTGGGTTTCTCAGCAATAAACAGGAGGCACTCCTCCTAACTACACGCTCATATCAGACTAAAGCGGCTACTGGCATCTATGATGGATTGGTGGAGTATTTCTCCAACAGGCGATGAGAACAATGGTTTTCATAGGATTGGGGGCACTGACGGTGCTCCTTCTGAGTGCTCCACGTTTTCTTGGAGCTCTCTTTCTGTTATAATTAACACGTGACATCAAAGCATGACTTGCTCGCGATTGGGCGGGGAAGGGGGAAAGGGCCGCGGGGGATGCGAGCCCTAATCCAATGGACCAAAAGACATTGAAAATTCTAGAGTTCGATAAAGTTAGGGAGCAACTAGCCTCCCATACTGCCTTTACTTTAGGGCGGGAGCGTGCGTTATGGCTGGAGCCTTCGAACGATCCTGGCATCATCGAGGCTAGGCAAAACGAGACAGCCGAGGCCTTAGAGCTTCTAAATCGAGAGGGAGGTTTGCCCCTGGGAGGAGTCCGCGATATTCGCCGGTCCTTACGGAAAGCCGATATGGGGTCTATCCTTTCGCCGGGAGAACTTCTGGAGATCGCTTCGACCTTATATGGTACAAGTCAAGCACGCCGTTTTCTAATGGAAAAGGCGGAGATTGATTCTCAATTGGCAGAGCTAGCTCAAAGATTGGAGCCAGCTTCGTTTTTGCGGGAGCGCATTGAAGGCTGCATCGGCGACGATGGCGAAATGTTGGACTCTGCCAGCGACAATCTGCGTTCCATAAGAAACCGCATGCGGAGTCTCCAGGGTAGGATTCGGGAGAAGCTAGATTCAATTATTCACAGCGTTCGATATCAAAAAGTACTGCAAGATGCAATTATCACCATACGGAACGGGCGATATGTCGTACCGGTAAAATCAGAATTCAAAGGCCTGCTTCCCGGTCTTGTTCACGATCAATCGGGATCTGGTGCAACTTTGTTCGTTGAGCCAGCGGCAGTAGTGGAGATCAACAATCAGCTGCGGCAGCTAGAGTCAGAAGAGACCGAGGAAATCGAAAGGATCCTGAGGGAGCTAACCCTCATGGTAGGCAACAAAGCTAGGGAGCTTCTGATCTCCTTGGAGACACTGGGGAGATTGGATTTTATTTTCGCCAAGGCTTACCTGGCAGCCACCCAAAAAGCCGTTCGGCCGAAGCTCCGCTCTGATGGGTATATGAACATTCGTGCAGGACGCCATCCTTTGCTAAGAGGCGAGGTAGTCCCTTTAGATATTTGGCTCGGTGGAGAATTTACGGCACTGGTTATCACGGGTCCCAACACCGGTGGCAAGACTGTGGCCCTGAAAACGGTAGGGCTTCTGACGCTGATGGGCCAAGCGGGTTTGCATGTCCCTAGTGACGAAGGGACAGAGCTCAACGTTTTTTCCCATGTGTTTGCCGATATTGGAGACGAACAGAGCATTGAACAGAATCTTAGCACTTTCTCCTCCCATATGGCCAACATAGTGCGAATTCTCGATGAAGCCGATGAAAACTGCCTCATCCTCCTAGATGAGTTAGGGGCAGGTACTGATCCCACCGAAGGGGCAGCTCTGGCCATGGCCTTGCTGCAATGGTTTCACAATAGAGGCTGCAGGACCATAGCCACAACTCATTATTCGGAGTTGAAGGCCTTCGCTTATACCACTGAGGGGCTGCAGAACGCCTCGGTTCAGTTTGACGTGGAGACACTGCGTCCTACCTACAGATTGGAGATAGGATTGCCCGGAAGAAGCAATGCTTTCGCCATTGCTAGCCGATTAGGTCTTCAGGAAGAGGTCATCGGTCTGGCGAGAGGCTACTTGACTCAAGAGGATATCCGCATTGACGACATGATTCAAGATATGGAGGAGAATCGTCGAAGGGCATCCCATGAGCGCACTGTGGCAGAGCGTCTACGTAGCCAAGTAGAGCTGGAAATGA
>JAAYRF010000092.1 GCA_012518905.1 Bacillota bacterium
CAGCAGTCCTATTCCCTGCATTAAATCTCGTGCCAAGAACTGTGAAGCAGAAAAAGCAAATAGGAGAAAAACCTAGCAGGAGAATGCCCAATACGTGTGTAATCTTACACATGGGTTTACATACTTGTTACAGGATTTGCATGCGCAGCCTGGTTCTGGGATGTATACCGACTAAGCAGTTCAGCCTATGGGATTTACTGCTTGACAAACCCCGGGGTACAGAGTCCGGATTCCGATAGAGGATGAGTAATATTGGTTACCATAAGCGATGTGGCGAGATTGGCCGGTGTATCGACGGCTACAGTCTCTAGAACCATCAACCGTTCTGGATACGTTAGTCGCGAAACTAGAGCCAGGGTACATGAAGCCATAGAAGAGCTGGGATATGTACCTGGCGGAGGAGTTAGACGCAGTGGGATTCAGACGAACCTGCTCATCGCGTTGATTATCCCGGATATTACTAATCCGTTTTTCCCTGCTGTCGTCCGGGGTGTGGACGATTGTATTGGTAATAAGGGGTATCGGCTAGTATTGTGCAATTCCGATGGCGGTGTAGACAAGGAGCTGGCCATATTTCAGGTATTGATAGAAAAGCGAATTGATGGCCTGATCTGCGCTCCGGCCGTAGACGGGCGAGCAATCATTCCTCTAGCTCGCAAGCATTCGGTACCAACTGTTCTCTTGGATCGGATTGCGGATAACATAGAGATAGACTGTGTTGCCACAGACCACCGATTAGGAGCATACAAGGCGGTACAGCATCTTCTGGATCTTGGACACCGTAGAATTGCTCATATAGCGGGGCCTAGGGAAGTACCCTCGGCAGGAGAACGTTATAGCGGGTACATCGCCGCTTTAGAGGATCATGGTATTTCGCTGGATCCGAAGCTCATTTTCCAGGGCGACTATACACAGTATGCCGGTAGGTGGGCTCTAGAGGGCTTGATGGCACTGGATAACCCGCCCACAGCCGTTTTGGCGAGCAATGATCTTTGTGCTGTTGGTCTGATAGAAAAGGCCATGGAGCGGGGTATCCGTATACCGGAGGATCTTTCCGTTTGCGGATTTGATGATATCGAATATGCTACTATCGTTTCCCCTAAGCTAACGACTGTTGCTCAGGACAAATATGAATTGGGCAAACTGGCAGCTGAGTATCTCCTTAGGAGAATCCTAAGTCCCAACACGACAGCCCGATACATTAGACTAGAGCCGGATCTAGTGGTAAGGGAGTCCACGACTGTGCCACAATTTGGTATAAGGTGACGTAGTCTGGGGTGGGGCGTGCCATGGTGACTGTAGGGGATATAACCGCCAACCTTAATGTGGTGCCAAAGACGAAGAAAGGGGTTTGTTAATGCAGTGCGATAAGCGCATTCCCGTGTTGTTAGATACTGATATTGGGTCCGATATTGATGACGCCCTGTGTCTGAGCTATTTGCTGAAGCACCCGCAGTGTGAACTCCTGGGCATTACAACTGTATCTGGCGAGCCAGAGAAACGGGCCATGCTGGCGGATGCAGTGTGCCGGGCCGCTGGCAGGACTGGTATTCCCATTCATAGCGGCAAAGGGGACCCGTTAGTGGTCAAGCAGCGGCAGCCCATAGCCCAGCAGGCGGAGGTGCTTGGCAAGTGGAAGCATCAAGAGCATTTCCCGTCCAACACTGCCATTGACTTCCTGCGAGGGACCATTCGTAGCCGGCCTGGTGAGATCACGCTCCTCACAATTGGACCTTTGACAAATATCGCGCTGCTGTTTCAGATTGACCCTGAGATTCCAAGTCTGCTCAAATCTCTAGTAATGATGGCTGGGGTTTTTCACTGGCCCAATGAGCATGTCATGTACCCAGCGGAATGGAATGTGCTCTTGGATCCCCATGCAGCCTCCATCGTGTATAGAACAGAGGGGCTGCCCAATCTATCGATTGGCTTGGATGTCACGACAAAATGCCAGTTACCGGCGAAGGTATGTAGAGAGAAGATAAGAGGTGGAGTCCTCGATCTGGTGGCTGATGCTGCTGAGGTATGGTTCCGACAGAGAGAAATAATAACTTTCCACGATCCCTTGGCTGCTACAGCTCTTTTTGCGCCGCACTTAATGGAGTACAGAGATGGCGCGGTGGAGATAGAACTAAAAAGCGATCTTCTTTCTGGTATGACCATTTGGAGCCCAAGAGCTCAGGAGAAACGTAATCGCATCGCGGTTGGGGTCGATCCCGACGGATTCTTTGAAGAGTATTTTGGGATTGTCAAAAAGTAATCGGGAGAAGCTACCTGCAATCGCATGGTGATGCAATATAAAGGTAAGCCATCAGAGGATGGCAATAGGTTCGGAAGCCTAGAGCGAACTAATGCCTCTAGGCTTTCCCTATTGGATATGGTACTTAATTCTCGAAAACTACGCTATAATACTGGCGGGAGGCGAAAACATGAAGCTAGATAATAAGTACGTAGAAAAAGTCTACGCCGGCGTCTTAGGCAAGATTATCGGTGTGTATCTTGGCCGTCCCTTTGAAGGATGGACATATGAGCGGATTATGGGTGGGCTAGGGGAGATCAATTACTACGTCCATGAAAAACTGGGCTTGCCCCTGATCGTGACTGATGACGACATCTCCGGTACGTTTACCTTTGTGCGGGCACTGGCAGATTATGACTATCGTCGAGATATCACACCCCAAGAGATAGGTCAGACATGGCTTAATTATCTAATCGAGAATCGAACCATTCTGTGGTGGGGTGGTATGGGAAATTCCACAGAACATACGGCCTACATGAGACTTAAAAACGGGATCCCCGCGCCCCAAAGCGGCTCTATGGAACTAAATGGCAAAGTGGTGGCGGAACAGATCGG
>JAAYRF010000093.1 GCA_012518905.1 Bacillota bacterium
AACTCGGAAGAACTATGAATGATAGCCATCGCCCGCCCCCCTAGCACATAGGAGGGCCGTACCAGAACCGGGTACCCTATGGATTCCGCGGCCGCTAAGGCTCCCTTGGCTGTGTGGGCAGTTTTTCCAGCAGGACGCTGTATGTCTAGCCCATTGAGCAGGGTTTCAAACTTCTCCCGATCCTCAGCCATATCTATGGCTTCCATGGATGTGCCCCAGATGGGTATATTGGCTTTGGTCAAAGTAGCTGCTAGATTGAGCGCTGTTTGCCCTCCAAACTGGACTATAGCCCCCTGAGGTTGCTCCTTAAGAACGACGTTGAGAATGTCTTCGGGAGTAAGGGGCTCGAAGTATAGCTTGTGGGCAATATCAAAATCTGTGCTAACAGTCTCTGGGTTGTTATTGATGATGATGGTCTTGATTCCCTGACGCCTGAGCTCCAAGGCGCAGTGAACATTGCAGTAGTCAAACTCTATGCCCTGGCCTATGCGAATCGGCCCCGAGCCAATTATCAACACTTTCTGCTCAGGTTCCTGTTGCTGTATTCCCGGGGCTCCGTAGGTAGAGTAGTAATACCCGCGGGTGCGCTCTTGCCGGTTGGCGTTTACACTAATCCCCTGATATGCAGGCGTTATTCCTGCCTTCAGCCTGGCGCCTCTCACATCCTCCTCCGTAGTACTCCAAAGACGAGCCAGGGTGCAATCATCGTATCCGGCTTGCTTGGCTTTTAGAAGGGCTGACGCATCCTGGGGACCTGTATGCTGCAGGTCTTTCGCCAGCTGCACCACCTCTTCCAGCTGTCCTAGAAACCACGGGTCTATACCCGTCAGATCGTGCAATTTACAGACGCCCCACTCCCTATGCATTGCCTCAACCAAAAGAAACAGACGCTGGTCGTCAGCTACCTGTAAACGGGACTCTAGATCAGCGTCGGCTAAATGAACCAATTCTGGTAGGAAAAGGCCTATATGGTCGCCTTCTAGACTGCGAATGGCCTTAAGCAACGCTGCCGGAAAGTCAATATCGATAGCCATCGTCTCCCCAGTGGCTTTCATCTGGGTCCCCAAAACTCGATCAGCCTCACCAAACTTGTCAAAGGGCCAGCGAGGGATTTTCACCACGGTATAATCTAGAACTGGTTCTTGGCAGGCGTATGCCCGGTACGTACTGGAGCTTACAATCTCACCTAACCGCAGTCCTACAGCCACTTTCGCTGCTACCCGAGCTATCGGATATCCGGTAGCTTTAGATGCTAGAGCACTGGAGCGACTTACTCGGGGATTGACCTCTATCACATAGTATCTACCATCACTAGGATGGAGGGCAAACTGCACATTACAGCCCCCCGCTATTTCCAGGGCCCGCACGATCTTTAGGGCTGCTGTCCTTAAGCTCTCGTCTTGTTGAGCTGTGATAGTCTGGCTGGGTGCCACAACGATGCTGTCTCCAGTGTGTATACCAACGGGATCAATATTCTCCATGGTGCAGACGATGACGCAATTGTCACTGGCATCTCTGATGACCTCATATTCTATCTCTTTCCAACCAGCGACGCTTTGCTCCAGAAGGACCTGGTGTATCGGACTATTGGCTAGACCACGCTCCACCGCTTCTATCAACTGGCTTTCATCCTTGGCTAGACCTCCACCAGCTCCACCCAAAGTGAACGCCGGCCGAATGATGAGAGGAAATCCGATGGAGTGGGCAAACTCCAAAGCTGCTGTCGCGGACGTGACAACGGCACTTTCCGGCACTGGCTCACCCAATCCCTTCATCGCTTCCTTGAAGAGCTCTCTATCCTCAGCCTGCTCTATGGCGGAGATTGGCGTCCCCAATAACCTTACTCCATAGCGCGCCAAAACACCCTGCTTTTCCGCTTCCACAGCCAGATTGAGACCAATCTGCCCTCCCATAGTAGGCAGTAGACCATCTGGTTTTTCCCGGGCGATAATAGCCTCGAGCGTATCACAGGTGAGTGGCTCAATATATACGGAATCAGCGATATCCGCATCGGTCATAATCGTGGCCGGATTGCTGTTGAGAAGGACCACTTCCAGCCCTTCTTCCCGAAGCGCTCGGCAAGCCTGAGTACCAGCGTAATCAAATTCCGCTGCCTGGCCGATGACTATGGGTCCTGAACCGATAACCATAACTCGTTTTAAAGTCCCATCTAAGGGCATTACTCCACCTCCTGAAAGACTACTCTGCCCTGGGCGATAGTCGCAACGGGCCAACCTGTCAAAGTCTGTCCGGCCAAGGGAGTGTTACGGGAGAGGCTGAATCCAGTTCTTGGGTCAACTTGCTTCGACATATGAAGGTCTACAACTACGATATCTGCACGATTACCCACTGCCAACCCTTGACTACCAAGCCCCAATAGCTCAGCCGGCTTGCAAGACATCCGCTGCCAGAGGGTATCCAAACTCAAAATGCCCGGCTCAACTAGATGGGTAAGTAGTAATGGTAAAGCCGTTTCTAGACCGATAAGTCCAAACTCCGCTTGCTCATAGTCGCAGTCCTTCTCTTCAAAACTGTGAGGAGCATGATCGGTAGATATGCAGTCAATGATTCCATCGGCTAGAGCACCCCGTAGAGCTTCTACATGGTCTGGACTGCGCAAGGGCGGATTTACTTTCGTATTGGTATCGAAGGTTCTTACAGCCTCATCGGTGAGAACCAGATGATGAGGGGTGACCTCACAAGTCACTTTCACCCCTTTTTGCTTAGCAGCTGCAATGATCTCGATACTCTCCCGTGTTGATACATGGGCAACATGCAGCCAAGCCCCGGTAGCCTTGGCGAGGAGAACATCTCGAGCTACCATGACAGACTCAGCTTCAGCGGGGATACCGGGCAGTCCCAAGGTCGTAGAGACAAACCCCTCGTGCATTACCCCTTCTCCCATTAACCGGGGATCTTCAGCGTGGCTGATTACAGGTATGCCAAAGGGACTGCTGTATTCTAGAGCTCGACGCATGATCTCGCTGTCCTTTATTGGATTGCCGTCATCGGACACCCCCCACACACCGGCTTCCACAAGCTCGCCGATCTCCGCCAACTCCTTACCCTGTCGCCCCTTGCTGATGCAACCTACCGGAATTACCTGCACCGAGGCTCCAGTTGCTCTGGCAAGTACTCCTTCAACTGCTACAGCGCTGTCTAAGGGAGGCGTTGTGTTAGGCATGCAAACGATGGTAGTGAATCCACCGGCGGCAGCGGCTTGAGCTCCAGTGACAATGGTCTCTTCATCTTCTCGGCCGGGCTCCCTTAAATGAGTGTGAAGATCTACTAACCCAGGCGCAACCAATTTACCGGCGGCCTCGATAATCGTGTCCTGGGGTTGTGGCTCGATGCTCGATGCCAAAGCAGTTATTTGGGATCCTTCGATGCGAATGTCTCCCACTCTCTGCTCATAGCTAGTTCCGCTACCCAGAAGCAGTGTGCCCCCTCTAATCAAAATCGACACTTGCGCGCCCTCCTCCTACCAAATGGTACAAGACGGCCATCCGCACCGCTACGCCATTGGTCACCTGCTCTTGAATAGATGATGCTTTGCTATATGCTATCTCTGTGGTTATCTCTACACCCAAATTGGCAGGCCCCGGATGCATGACGATTACATCGGGTTTAGTTTTTGCCATTCTACCCGCATTAAGGCCATAGAGCCGACTGTATTCTCTTAAAGAGGGGAAGAGCCCCTGCTCTTGCCTCTCCCGCTGAATCCTAAGCACATAAAGCAGATCGGCCCCTTCCAGAAGGGCATCATCCAGTCGTCCCGCCACCTCCACACCAAGCCTTTCTAGCCCAGGAGGAATCAGTGTTGCGGGCCCACAGACAGTCACATGGGCTCCCAAACGTCTGAGGCCATAGATATTTGACTTGGCTACACGACTGTGGCGGATATCTCCGATAATCAGCACGTTTTTACCTTGAAAAGTGTCCCAACGCTCCTTCAGTGTGAGAATATCCAGTAACGCCTGGGTAGGATGTTCGTGGGCTCCATCCCCGGCGTTGATAATCGCGGATTTGCAGCAATTGGCCAAGTAATGTGGCGTACCGGCGACAGAATGCCTAATGATTATGGCATCAACCCCCATGGCCTCCAGTGTCTTGGCTGTATCTTTTAAGCTCTCCCCCTTTACTACACTACTACTGGATGCAGATACATTGATCACATCGGCACTCAGCCATTTTCCTGCAATCTCAAAGGAGCTGCGGGTGCGGGTGCTGGGTTCAAAAAACAGGTTGACTACTGTTTTGCCCCTAAGGGTGGGAAATTTCCTGACACTGCGTTGAAACACACCCTTAAAGGCCAGAGCAGATTTGAGTAGAGTCTCTGTTTCAGCGAGAGACAACTCAGCTAAACCCAAAAGGTCTTTCCTTTTCCATGCCATGATCTCACCTCCAGATTATTGCACTCTATAAAGGAGACAGCTTGTCCCCTCTAGATAAAAAACCCTGCCGATCCGGCAGGGTTTGCATTTCCAATATGGCCCACACTGAGCGCGGCGCGTATGCACACGCCTACAACTAGAGCCCCTTGCTGACCTCGCCGGATCATCTTAAAGGGTATCGGGTTTTGTGTTTCACTAAATACTATCAATCTGATTCTATGGTTGTCAAGACATTACTCTCGAAATTCCTTTGCTGCGCACAGCCTATTCACAGCTACAACAGCCACCCCTACTCTTACTGCAGGAAGGGGCCCCGGGCACGTATGGGAAGTAAATTGGGGTCTGGCGACGGGATGATTCATACATCGCTAGAACCATATCGACAGCAACTTTACCAGCTCTCCCATCAATAAAGGGCTGCTTCCCCGCTTGTACTGCTCGATAGAAATCCTTTATCTGGCGCTTGTGACTAAATCCCCAATAGCGGAGTCCATTAGCTTCGTCAGGCTCCTGCTCAACTGTGACAGTTTTACTCCCGATGGTGATGGTAGCGGTATCCCCAATAATGTGAGCAATGCCCTTCTCTCCATGGACCTCCAGGAAAACAGGAGCATCATAAGAGTAGTTGCAGCTAGCATAGAGGCAGCCGATTGCGCCGTTCTCAAATACTATGTGGGCTTCAGCTACATCATCAACATCGATGATATCGTGGGCCCGTGTATCGTAGCGGGCTTCCAGCCAGTCAACTTCACCCACTAACCATTGCATTAGATCTATGGTATGGATGGCCTGATCGATGAGAACTCCGCCACCTTCTTTGTCCCAAGTACCTTTCCAATCGCTTTGTGTGTAGTATTCGTCGGTGCGTCGCCAGGTAATGACGGCTCGAGTACCCTTGATAGCTCCTAGTTGACCTGAATCTATAGCTTGCTTCACCGCTTGGGAAGCGTCATTGTATCGGTTCTGGAATATCACACCCAAAGTACGGTTACTCTCTTCAGCAGTCTTGATCATGGCCTCCATATCAGGCACAGTAATGGCCATGGGCTTTTCTGTCAAGACGTGCTTACCCGCCTTAAGGGCATCAATTGTAATCTGTGCATGGGTATGATGGGGGGTTGCAAGCTGCACTGCATCTACTTCCGGTAAATTCAATACGTCCTTGTAATCGGTATAAGCCTTCGCCCCATATCTTTCACTGAAAGCTTCTGCCCGGTCCGGTTTAATATCTACGACAGCTACCAATTCAGTCTCATCAAGTGAAGTCAGTGCCGCTGCATGGACCCTAGCGACTCTGCCGCATCCGATCAGGGCCACTCTTGTTTTTGTCATATGCGATCCCTCCAGCATTGTCTTTCGGCAATCCTAGATTGAGTCCTCCACCATCTTGGGGATCACCCATTAAGGAGCCCATCTCCTAATTAGACACTCCTCAGCCTCTTCCTTCTATTTCATCCAAAGTCTGCGGATTTGCCATAAAATAGCTTGTTTTTCAAGTTCCCGTTATAGCAGGGATATTAATGACAAGTGCTACAGTGACCGCCGGCGCAAGAGCCGCAGCCGCCACTGGTAGAGCCGCCGGATGGGCCAGAGCTCCTAAATCCAAAAACAGAGAGCAAGCCATGCACCTCCTCGCTCTTGCATTTGGGACAAGTAACTTTGGTGTCACTGCGCACTAATTCCTCGAATTGCTCGCCACAATTTTTGCACTGAAATTCCCGCAAAGGCATACTAGCAACTCCTCCTGCTAATTTTTCATTAGCTCAATTCTATCATAGTGTACGCTCAGTTACGATAGCCCCCGCTTGGGGTCAAACCACAAACTGTCATCCTAAGAGGCCGTAGGTTCCACCCATTTTGACATCCTCTCCGCCCATTTACATGGGCGAGGCTCTCTTGCCTAATCTTCATAACCAAAAGCCCTCAGCATGAACCGAGGGCCGTAGTGTTGCGGAAGAGCCGATATGATACACCCAGTACCAGCTCCGCGCATGCTAAGCTAATACTTCCACTTCGTCGCCGTTACTTAGCATTGCGGCGTTGGCTTCATCAGTATCCAAATGGCAATCGAGAGTATAGCTTTCGTGAACTCGCACCAGCACCTGATCGAATATGAGACCACGGGGACCGCCACAGCGGATCTTGACTATGTCTTTGTCCTTGACCCCGAACTGCTGAGCGTCACTGGGAGTCATATGAATATGGCGCTTAGCTAGTATGACTCCTTGAGTCAAAGTAATGGCTCCTTGGGGACCGACAACGGTCACCTGACCGCTACTGCCCTCATGGTCGCCGGAGTCTCGCACAGGCGGTTTGACACCTAAAGCAAAAGCATCTGTACGGGATATTTCTACTTGAGTTTGGTTGCGAGTTGGCCCTAAAACTCTCACTCTCTGAATAACCCCTTTGGGGCCGACCAAAGTAACAGTCTCATCGGCAGCAAATTGCCCTGGCTGTGATAGATCCTTAATGTTAGTCAATTGATAGCCAGTGCCAAAGAGCTTGTCCAAATCTGCTTTGGATAGATGTAGATGGCGATTGGATATGCCTACTTTAACTTTGCCTAGTACTTTGTCTCCCATTATCTATCATGCCCCCTAGCTTGTATAGCAGACTCCGATGAGCCTGCCTTAAGAGCTTAAAAACATCCCACGGTCCCTATTGTACCATATCCGCAAACCCTGGGCAAAAAAGCAGTATCGAAGGTCATTGACTGACCTGAAAACCGAGGGTTTGGTATTGACTACACCAAGTGGCCGTGCTACAATAGGACCCAGTAGGGGAGTAGCTCAATTGGCAGAGCACCGGTCTCCAAAACCGGGGGCTGCGGGTTCGATTCCTGTCTCCCCTGCCATCCGAGGCCCTTTATAGAGGGCCTTTTTTTGTTGCCGGGAAACGATCTACTAAAGGACTAGGTATTGACTCCCAGTATTCCGCCAACGGCCCCAACCAAGAACCCGATACCAATGCGCAGTGTTGTCTCAGAGCTCATCTTGCTCAGAAGCAGACTCCCGGAGGTGAACCAACCGATGCCTAAGATAAACAAAACGCCAACAATGCCTCCCACAAGCCAACCATTACGCTCTGCTTGCCTGGCGGCCATAAACCCACCAGTGGCCATGCTTAGATAGGAAAACGCCTGAAACACGCCTTCTGCCTGGATATCCCAACCACCAATCAACTGTACCAAGGATACTAAGATGGCTCCGCATACCGCCACCACCGCGCTATAGATGAGACCTCGGACGATGCTGCCAATTAGACCTCCTACTGTTGTTGGTGTCTCGTGATTGTCTCCCACACCCATGCGATAGACCATGCATCTCCCCTCCACCAAACAGCATTCTCCGCTCAAGACATGTCTATGCCCGAAGAAAGAGGGGTATGTCTCCAGGGAATCCCCAGGTAAATCCCTATGGTGAGTCTAAGCCCCAATAAGAAAAACACCCCTTCCCCGGTGGAAGCCGGCAAAGGGGTGTCATATCGTACCATCGTGTGTATATGAAGAAGCTACGCTGTCTCCTCCCGGGAGGCAGCAATTACTTGCTCAGCAATATTAGCAGGCACTTCCTCATAGTGATCAAAGGCCATCGTAAATGAGCCTCGCCCTTGGGTAATAGACCTTAGGTCCGTAGCGTACCTAAAGAGCTCTGCTTGAGGTACCTGAGCCTTGATGATCTGATGGCCGTTTTTCGGGTCCATGCCAAGAATCCGTCCACGTTTCTTGTTAAGATCCCCGATGATGTCTCCCATATACGCCTCAGGAACCGTAACCTCTACGTTCATGATGGGCTCCAAGAGTATCGGTTGTGCATCCATAAAGCCCTTCTTAAAGGCCATAGAGGCAGCGATCTTGAATGCCATTTCCGAAGAATCTACACTATGATATGAACCATCATAGAGTGTGACTCGCACGTCTACCACTGGGTACCCTGCTAGCACACCTTCGACCAAGGTTTCTTGGATGCCTTTTTCCACTGCAGGTATATACTGACGGGGCACCGAACCACCGAAAATCTCATCCACAAACTCGAACCCGTCTCCAGGAGCCAACGGCTCCATGCGGAGGAAGACGTGACCATATTGACCACGACCTCCACTTTGCTTTTTGTGCCTACCTTCCACATCAGCCTTACCCTTGATCGTCTCCTTATATGGAATCCTCGGCAAACTCAGTTCCACCTCGACGCCAAACTTGTTAGCCAAACGGCTGGCGATAATCTCGAGGTGCATGTCTCCCATACCAGAGACAACAGTCTGTGCCGTCTCCGTGACTCGAGTCACCGTGAAGGTTGGGTCCTCCTCTTGGAGTCGAGCCAAGCCGCTGGCGATCTTCTCTTCATCGCCTTTGGACTTAGGCTGCACAGCCATGGTTAGACTGGGCTCAGGGAATTCTATCGGTGCCAGTTTGACCAAACCGCCCTTAGCACAGAGGGTATCACCGGTAGTTGTCTCCTGCAGCTTAGCAACGGCGGCTAGGTCGCCTGCTGCCACAGAATCTACGGGAATCTGCTCTTTCCCTCTAATCAGGAACACCTGTCCGATTCTCTCATCAATACCTCGAGTGGAGTTGTGGACTTGTGAATCAGACTTCAAAACGCCGGAATAGACTCTAAACAATGTCAAACGACCGACATACGGGTCAGCCATTGTCTTGTACACAAGGGCAGTGAGAGGTTCATCAGCTGACTGTCTGCGGGTAATCTTCTTCTCAGAGGAGGGGTCGATCCCTTCAACTTCCCCTGCTTCGCTTGGAGCCGGCAGACAATGAATACAATAATCCATTAGGGTGTCGATGCCAGCCCCCATCAGAGCGGAACCGCACAACACCGGAATAAGTTGGCGGGTCTTGGTCCCCTCTCCAAGGGCCTTTTCCAGTTCCTCTTGGCTGAGAGTCTCTCCTTCCAGATATTTCATAGCCAATTCATCATCGGTAACAGCAACAGCTTCGACTAACGCCTCGCGGTAAGTCGCGACATCATCCTGCATTTCAGCGGGAATCTCAGTCTCTTCCACTTTGCCGTCCTTATAGAGAAGAGCTTTCATTTTCACTAGATCGACAAGACCTTGGAAGCTCTCTGCTTGGCCAATAGGCAGCTGAATGGGTATCACTTGCTGTCCGTACATCTCTTGGAGTTGACTTAGCACCTTGAAGAAGTCCGCATTTTCCCTATCTAGCTTGTTGATGAAAATCATACGAGCTAGGCCAAAGTTATCAGCATAGGTCCAGACTTTCTCGGTACCCACCTCTACACCGTTGGTTGCGCAAGCTAATACCACACAACCATCGGCAATGTTTAGTGAGCCTATTACCTCACCGGCGAAATCAAAATACCCTGGGGTATCTAGAATATTGATCTTGCGGTCCTTCCACTCAACCGGTGCAACAGAGGCGCTTATCGAGATCTTCCGCTTGATCTCCTCTGAATCGTAGTCAAGAATACTGGTGCCCTCATCGACACTACCCAGCCGCTTCGTGGCTCCCGAGCGAAACAAAAGAGCCTCAGCTAGGCTAGTTTTCCCTGCACCACCATGGGCAACAAGCGCAACGTTGCGCAGCTTATCAGTGGCATATTGCTTCAACAGTCATCTCCTCCTCAGACGAACACTCTACCCTACTATCAGACCGAATCTTGGCATTACGCATACTAACTATCGCCGAATACAAGAGGCACACCCTAAATAATTTCGGCACCAAAAAGGTATTCTCCTGCTGATATCACTGGCTTCTGCCTCCCTTAGTCTTTCATCCAGCGATATGACTATTCTCACTATCCTACTAGATTCCTTCTCAAGTAGACAAAACCGCAGCAATGCCCCAATCAGCTCACCAAAATGGTTAGCCTTCTATCACCCCATCAACAATCCGGACTAGCCGAGTTCCCTTCTTGGCGAGCTCTTCATTATGGGTAATGGCCACTACCGCTGTTCCATACTGCTTATTGGCAATTGTCAAGAGATCCCATATTCGGGTAGCGCTTACCGTATCTAGATTGCCTGTTGGTTCATCAGCCAAAAGCAAAGGAGGTCGAGTTACTAATGCTCTGGCAACTGCTACCCGCTGCCTCTCGCCACCTGATAGCTGATTCGGATAGTTTCTCGCCTTTTCCAATAGTCCGACGGAAGCCAGCATCTGCTCGACTTTGGGTGCAGAAGACCGCCCTTGTTCGGTGATTAGCAGTGGCAGTAATACGTTGTCCCAGACAGTCAAGTCCGGGAGAAGGTAATGGAACTGAAAGACAAACCCCAGCAACCCATGGCGCAATTGAGCACGCCTTTGCTCCGATAGTCCATCGGTGGGTTTTCCCTTAACGAGCACACGCCCTTGGGATGGGCGATCCAAAAGACCGAGAATGTGGAGCAAAGTGGTCTTCCCGGCTCCTGACGGACCCAATACTGCTAGAAAATCACCGGGATAGATGGCTAAATCAACCCCCTCAAGAGCCATGCGAGGCTCGCCCGGGTAATGCTTGCACACCCTTTGGAGCTCTACAATGGGGTGCAGTTTGTTTGACCCATTACTACCCATGACGTAGAACCTCCACTGGTGTGGCAGTGCTGATACGACGGGCCGGGAAGTAGCTGGCCAGTAAACTGACGATGACCCCACCGAATAGCGCCAGAGCAATATCTGCCCCTCTAATCTGTACAGGCACCTGATCCACGGGGTACAGATCCCCTGGCAATGGTAGTCCGAAAACCCCGATGAGCCAAGAAAGCACTAAACCCAAAGCACAGCCGGCTAAGGACCCAACTACCCCAAAAAACGCTCCTTCTAAGACAAAAGTATACCTTATGCGACGCAATGATAACCCTATGGTAGACAGGATGGCTATATCTCTTTGGCGCTCGAGAACATGCATTCCCATTACATTAGCAATCCCAAAGCCTGCCACAACCAGCATCAAGAGAAGCACAAAAGCAAAGACTCGTTTTTCAAGGACCAGAGCATCAAAGAGACTGCGATTTAGCTCTCTCCAAGTGACAATCTCTATGTTCCTATAGCTTGTTCTCAGTCTCTCGGCCACCTCATCTGCGGAAAACGCATCTAGGAGCCGAACCCTAATCTCACCCACCCCATTGGGCAGGGCGAGAACCTCCTGCACATCGAACAAGGATAGGTAGGCAAAACTATCGTCATATTGGGCTACACCGGAATCGAAGATACCGGCAACTCGGAAACGCCGGGTCTGCCCAGACGGAAACGTAATCCAGATCTCATCATCAAGAGTGCATCCTAACCAGTCAGCCAAATCAACACCCAAAAGAGTTGATCCAATCGTAAGCCTATCTAAACTTCCAACGGTTAGTTTGCGCAGGGCAGGAGAAATCTCGCCTTCAGCCTCGGGCACTATGCCCCGGATCTGAACACTTCTTGTCAAATTACCAAAGCTCAAAAGTGCCTGGGTGGAGAGACCGGGAGCTGCACCCAGCACAAGAGGCGATTCTCCCAAAGTAGAAAGGATCTCTTGTGGCTCCAGAAACGACAATTCGGTCAAAGGCAAGACTACCATGTGCGAAGTCAGGCCGACAACTCTGTCAGCAAGATCCGCCTGAAAGCCATTGGTCACAGATAGTACTGTGATCAAGGCGGCAACCCCAAGTACAATACTGACTAGGGCCGCTAGGCTTTGTCTCCACCGCCTAGTAATATGCCCATGGGCCACCATAAACTCTACCCGCATAGATTCAAAGATAGCCACCCCGTAAGCATCCTTGCCCCTCCTCGCTCGCATTACCATACTAAGCTGTATCTTATCACAATAACTTGACAATCGAAAGAGCAGCGTCAAGTTACGATGGCTACTAACATCTACTAGGCAGCAAACACCGAACGAATGGATCCCCGATCATCCAAAAAAGAGAGGTGGCTGCGGAAGCCACACTCTCTTCAATTGGGTGGGTTAAGCTGTGATGGTGAGTTTTTGACCAATCAAGATATTGTGGTCGGGTAGGCTGTTTGATCTCATCAAATCCTCCACCGTTATCCTATACTTCTTGGCAATAGCCCATAGACTGTCGCCTGTCCGAACAACGTAGGTTGTAGGATTAATGACACTAGCCCTTCTGCTTTCATCCGGCACCCGCAGCTTTTGGCCAATCCATATCGTATCGGATTTGACAGAGGGATTCATGGCCAAAAGATCAGCGATGGTAACGTTATACCGCTGACTGATGGACCAGAGGCTCTCACCGGTTCGCACTGTATGCACTTGGTCACGCTGGACTACGCTCGCTGCTCTGCTAAGATTCATCCATTTGTCGCTAACTGCTAGACCATGCTGGTTAAACACGATGAATTCAAAATCACCCTCAGGGACATCCTTGCGATCTAGAGTGACAATGTCGAAAGGATAGGTGGCGATCATAGTAACAGCATCGCGCTTACCAGGACTTTGCATGCCTACACGTACCAATAGACTTCGATCATTGACATTGATCTGGGCGATCTCTACATCATAGCCACCGGGTCTTTCACCTAGATAGGCCACAATGGCAACCTGTCGGTTGAAATTCACATCGGCTAAGGCCTTCCTAACCTGCCCGCGAGCTCCTTTAGGTAGGATTCGGATGAATTGCCTAGCCTCGTCTCTGCTAGAGATCAACCGAAAATCTGTGTTCTTTGTCCCCGCCTGCCACTTCCACTCGGACACATCTTTATCAGAAACGCTAAGCATGAGCCCTTTGCCCTGACTAGCACCATATACCGCTCCCGATATTCCACCGAGCAGTGTCAGCAGCAAGAATACTGCCAATAGCTTACGCAATCTGATTTCCCCCTTCCACAGGGAATTATAACATTTTATGCGATGTATCCGACTAGTGGATTCATGGCGCTTATGACACTATTTCCCCGATCTGCCGTCTCTTATGTTTCATCCTCGACTTCTTCATCCTATTTATGAGAGCTAACTCTTAACAGCCTGAACAATAACGCCGATCTGAAAGCAGGTTGATTGTGTTTGTTGGTCGAAACTAAAGCACATGAGTTTACACATGATTTGTCATCACCATCAAAGGAGTCAGAGCGATGAATTTCACAGACCTATACGAGCGTGCAAAATCAGTACTAAACCCCCGCCAACTCTCGAAAGTAGCCGATGCAGGAGGAGTCGGCGCTGCGCTTCTAACTGAAAGCGGTAACGTCTATACCGGGGTATGCATTGATACCGCTTGTTCCATGGGGTTTTGTGCCGAACACGCTGCCGCCGCGGCCATGATCACTGCAGGGGAAAATCGGGTCATGAAGATGATCGCTGTGGGCTGGGATGGCCAAATTATGCCACCGTGTGGACGATGTCGGGAGTTTGTTAGTCAGATACACGACGATAACCTAGATACCCAAGTCATGGTAGCCGAGAACGTGATAGTCACAATTAGGGACCTGCTACCCCACGGATGGCTCTAGGAACAGCTCATCGGCTTAATATCGGAAGGGATTCGCGCATACCTATAGTATATTTATACTCAGTGTCCTCTGAGACATGGCAAGAGACTCACCAGCGAGGCAATTCGATTAGGCAACCATACAGCCCCATCCTGCCTTGTCATCTCTTATATGGAAAGTAGGCGCTTCTCATGAGATCAATCAATCCACAGAGTGCCCTTTGGTTTGGCGCTTTATGCACTTCATTTGCGGCAACATTCATCATCTCCAGTGGGGAGCCGCCTTTTGTGGTAGCATTCTACCGACTCTTTTTTGCAGTTCTTTTTCTCGCCCCTATAATGGCAATGCAGGGTTGGGATCAACTTAAGCGAATTCAGAAGAAGCATCTGATCTGGTGTCTATTGGTAGGTGTATCTTTTGGATTGCACCTCGTCACATATATCGCATCGCTGAACTATACGTCGGTAGCCTCCGCTGGCGCCCTAGCTTCTTTGCAGCCAGTGTTTGTGGCTATCGGTGCCTCTGTTTTCCTCCGGGAACGGATCAGTTTGCGGGTCAAGATCGGCATCACTTGCGCAGTCATTGGGGGATTCATTGTAGGCAGCGGTGATGTGTTAAGTGTCACTGGTAGTGCCCTACTTGGTGATCTCCTTGCGCTTATCTGTGCCTTGATGATTAGCCTCTACTTTGTGGCTGGGCGAGCTCTGCGGCAGCATCTGGATATCATACCCTACCTGGTGGTAGTGTATGGTAGCTCCATGATCGTGGTCGCTGCCTTAAGCCTAGCATTTGGGGTCCCCCTTATTATCAAGACGTCCAAGGGCCTTATACATCTTTTGGCGCTAGGCCTTATCTCCACCGCAATCGGTCACGGGATCTTCAATTGGGCACTAAAATACGTGCACGCTTCTGCAGTCTCCTTAGTCATGCTGGCGTCCCCAGTTGCGGAAACCGTTTGGGTCTATTTCTTCCTAGGTCAGGTACCTGCGATGACATCAATAATTGGTGGGGTTATCGTAATCATCGGTACCGTGCTGGCCATGGGCGATGACAAGAGCCAAAAACAGCAACCGACTATTCCAGCCAATACTTAAAGCAACGCAATATCTAATAGGGTGAGCTGACATTAAGAGCGCCCACAAGTTAAGACCATCCTTCCAGCTATACCAGCGAGATAGAGAAGTATCAATCCTCTCGAAGCTTTATGATGCCCTGGACTAATGTGTTGACCTCCTCAATGGCCTCTCTCACCCTGTGGGCAGCCTCGGTCGATTGGTCTGATAGACTGCGAACCTCACGGGCCACAATCTCAAAACCTCTGCCCTGTTCCCCCGCCCGAGCCGCCTCAATAGCCGCATTAAGTGCCACCAAGTTGGTCTGCTTTGCGATATCGGTTATGGCGTTGATAAGATGAGATATCTTCTGGGGGATCTCTGCCAGGTCATCCACAATTTTCTGGGACATTGCTTGTTCTTCTTGCATCTTTTCATAGGCATCTTTGATCTGATTCTCCAATCGCTTCTCGTCGGTAATATCCCGCCACACGACGACATTTGCCATGTGCCTTCCATGCCCGTCAAAAATGGCGTTGGCAGTAAGTCTAGCGTGGAAATCGCCTAACTTGACGTATCCTGTATGAGGCAACCTGCCCGGATCACTTAAGATGGCGGAAACTCGCCGAAAATCCCTATGATACGGTGCGATGCTGCGGTTTTCCATCTGTTCAGCTCGTACCCCTGTAACAGATTGCATCTTAGTAAACAGCTTTCTTGCCATGGGACTCATCCAGACCAGGTTGTGCTTGAGATCGGAAATCATGACATTTTCACCTATGGCTTGCATAATCCAATCAGATTCAATACCCAGATCTTCCAACGCCCGGTTCAGCGCCACCTGCATCCCCCCGCTTTCAGTAACGTATTACTATGTACCAGCAGATACTCTGGTGGTTCCATAGATACCCAAAGAAACTAGAGCCAAAACCATCGTGGCCGTGGCGAGACTGTTTAGGAGACATCCGACGTTTCGAGGATTTCTGTGGCTATGACCCCATAAATAGCAGAAACCCCGCTATAGCGGGGTTTCCCTCTGGTCGGGCTGACAGGATTCGAACCTGCGACCTCATGACCCCCAGTC
>JAAYRF010000094.1 GCA_012518905.1 Bacillota bacterium
CTACTGATCACTACGCCCTGAACGTAGCGCGTCTGCCGATTCCGCCACTTCGGCGTGTTTAGATTACCCGGCTGGCGAAAACTCGGGAATCATCATCTGACAGGTTATATGGTACCATTCACTAAGGCATTCTGTCAAGATAGATCCCCGATTTTCGCTCTCAAAAGGCCCACACCTTCTGCGGCCTACACCTCTAGTTCCTTCCATCCCCCTTGGCGAAAACGTAAGGCGAGTAGTATCGCCCTTGTAAAGAGATCTACAACCATAGCTATCCAGGCTCCGATAAGACCGAGACCTGCAGATACTGCCAAGGCGTAGGCCAATGTAACCCGCACACCCCAGAAGCCTAGTACAGTTATTACCATGACCCAACGGGTATCTCCTACACCCCGCAAGCCTCCTGCTATTGTCATAACCCAGGCCAAAGCAGGCTGGGAGATAGCAACTAAGCGCAGACACTGGGAGGCGAGCTCAACAACCTCTGGATCCTTGCTGAAAAGCCCGACAAAGAACTTTGGAAAGGAGAAAAACAAGATACCCATTGCTGACATGATCAAGGTCGCCATGTTGCCCGATTCATATCCGCTGAGCTCTGCCCGATCAGGATCTCCGGCTCCCATATTCTGTCCCACCAAGGTAGTGGCAGCAAGAGAGAATCCCGCTCCAGGCATGAAGGAAATAGACTCGGCCGTAAGCGCTACTGCATGGGCTGCTATGCTAACGGTGTCCATTCCTGCCACGATTATGCTATAGACTAACTGAGCACTGCGCATCAACCCCTGCTCTATAGCAGCAGGAAAGCCGATGCGCAAAATCCGGCGCATGAGCCCAAAATCGATGCGGAAGCGCTCATGGATGCTTAATGACAGCCGGCCACGGCCTCCGTAGACTGCTCTGACAACCAAAACTGCACCAACGATCCGAGCCAAATTGGTGGCCCACGCTGCTCCGGCTACTCCCATGGCCGGGAATGGCCCTATTCCGAAGATGAGGAGGAAATTGCCGATTATATTGACCACGTTTGAAATTCCAGTAACTACCATCGGTGTGCGGGTATCCCCTGCACCTCGTAAGCACGAGTTGATTGTCATCATCAGTAGTGCAAAGAGCATGAAAGGCACCGTGATCTGCAGGTAGTCTGTTCCGGCACTAATCACACTTAGATCGGGGGACTCCTGAAGCACCATCATAAACCCAATGGCTTTACGGGCGAAAATGGTACCGGGAATAACCAGAGGCACAGCTAAGCCCATGACCATGATAAGAGCCTGTCTCAAAGCCTGATTGGCCGTTTTTTGATCTCCAGCCCCTATACTCCTGGCCACCACAGCAGTGGTTCCAATCAAGATAGCAGAAAAGATAGCCAAAGCAAACATGACAAACCGATTTGCAAGATCTACTCCCGCAAGGGATGCAGGACCTAGGCGGCCCACCATGGCCGTATCCGCTATTCCTACGCTCATTACCAACAGATTCTCAATGATTGCCGGCCAGGCAAGCTCCATTATTTCTCGACGAAGTTCGCCCTTGCTCTGAGATGGCAATCCCCTTTGAATTGCTGCTATGATCCTCACCTACTATCTAGGTCCATATTCTTGAAGTATATGAATTAGCAACCCTAGCCAATCGCTAATGGGTAGCAATTCATACAGAGCAAAATGCCCTATCAGAAGTAGTACAAAGCAACAGCAACGATTAGATTAGTCATTGCGTGGGCAACTATGGGCGTAACCAACGTATTTCTCCACTGGTAAACTAGTGCTAATATGACACCGAGCAAAAACACCGGCAGGAAATGGATGATGTACATATGCACCCCGGCAAAGAGAAGACTACTGAGAAGTACGGCCCGCGTTGTGCCCCATCTGGCTTTACAAACATTGTAGGCGTATCCGCGAAAAAACGCCTCTTCCACTATGGGAGCTACGCAAATGATCAATACCGCCATGGAGATCCGTGCCCAATCCTCTTGCCCCTGGGCAATGATCTTTCCGGTAACTGCATTTTCTTGCAACAGTAGCTCCATTACCCGGCTGTCAGTCATAAACAAAGAGAAGAGGAATCGGCTGACATGCTCGCCAACTAGGTTGATGCCGACAAGCAAGCCGCCTATTCCTATACCAAGGGCAACGTCGGCTCCCGGCCGCTGCCATCGAAATCCCAAAGATGCGAGGCTACCCCCTTCGCTTTTGACGACTCCCCATGTCAAAAAGAAAAGTGCCGCTTCTTGGGCAGACACTGCTGTCACCATTCTGATTTGCTTTAGGGTATCTAGTGAATCGCTTATGATGCCCATAGCTGCAAACCAATCGATGCACATAATCCCTAAGGTCGGCACTACAGCCATGCTTAAGAACAAAACGAAAAAGACATCCCACACGGAACTATTGGTTTTTCCTGCGGGTTTCAATTGCGCCAACCCCCTGCTAGAGACTATTCCGCGCAGGAGCTCTGCTCTCCTGCTCCTACTTATTTCAAGGATGTAACAAATTCCAGGACCTAGATCAGACCAGGTCCTGGAATGCTCCTTCAAAAGTGAGTTTCTAGAGGTGATAGTTAGGCGCTTCTTTCGTTATCTGTATGTCATGGGGATGGCTCTCTCGAAGACCTGCAGATGTAATCCGCATGAATACAGCCTTCTCCTTCAGCTCCCTCAAATCCTTGGTGCCACAATACCCCATCCCCGCCCTTAGGCCGCCAACCAGCTGAAATACTGTCTCAGATAGCGGGCCTTTGAAAGGCACACGGCCTTCGATACCCTCCGGTACCAATTTAGTCTGTTCATCCTGGAAATACCGATCTGTACTCCCTTGCTTCATCGCCGCAATAGACCCCATACCGCGATAGACCTTGTAGCGTCTTCCTTGGTAGGTTTCTGTATCTCCAGGGCTTTCCTCGGTACCAGCCAATAGGCTGCCTAGCATCACAACATCTGCCCCGGCGGCCAATGCCTTGACGATATCACCGGAGTACTTGATGCCTCCATCGGCGATTATGGGAATGCCTCTGCCAGCAGCTGCTCGGGAGCAGTCCCATATGGCAGTAATCTGGGGAACACCGATCCCCGCCACTACTCGAGTAGTACAAATGCTCCCAGGCCCGATCCCGACCTTGACGGCATCGGCGCCGGCATCGATAAGAGCTAAAGTAGCCTCGGCCGTGGCTACATTACCGGCAATGATATCGACCTTGCTACCATACTTATCCTTCAGCCAAGCAACTGAATCAAGCACCCGGCGCGAATGGCCATGGGCTGTATCCACTACCAGCGCATCGACCCCGGCCTCAACCAAGGCATCAGCCCTTTCTGGCAGATCGGCTCCCACTCCTACGGCAGCCGCTACCCTAAGGCGACCCTGGCTATCCTTAGCAGCATCAGGGTATTTTCTAGCTTTCTTAATATCCTTAGTAGTAATCAAGCCCTTAAGTAGGAATTTGTCATCGACCAAAGGCAGCTTCTCTACCTTGTGCTTGTGCAAAATAGCCTGAGCTTCTTCCAAGGTAGTCCCCACAGGAGCCGTGATCAGATTCTCCTTTGTCATCACATTTTCTATGGGTTGCTCGTGGTTATCTTCGAAAACCAGGTCGCGATTTGTCAATATCCCTACCAGACGCCCATTCTCAGTAATAGGAACCCCCGAAATATGATACCGCGCCATGATAGCCAAAGCATCCTTCACCAAATGGTGAGGCGATAGGTATACTGGATCTACGATAATGCCACTTTCAGACCGCTTGACCTTATCTACTTCTCCTGCCTGCACCTCCACCGGGAGGTTCTTGTGAATGACTCCAATCCCACCCTCCCGAGCCATAGCTATGGCAAGGCGAGCCTCCGTTACAGTGTCCATCCCAGCACTCATCAACGGAATATTGAGAGCAATTCTCGCTGTAAGCCTAGTGTTTATGAAGACGTCTCTGGGCAAGACATCAGATTCGCCGGGAACTAGAAGCACATCGTCGAAGGTAAGACCTTCCTGTCCAAATTTCTCTGAAAATTCCACCGTTGATCCCCCCCGCTCTAAGCCGAAACTTGCCGCTATAATACCAGAAAAGGTATATCCAGTCAATGACAGGCGAGTTAACAAAAAGAGTCTAGGGAGATTCTCCTTGCTCTAGGCCCAAGAGTTCCTGCAACATGGCAGCATTCAGGACAGCTTTTCCCTGGTAATGATTATTCATAGCTACGTATACATCGCCTGCATCTTTCTCGAGCTCTTCTAGTCGAGGTAGCCATTCCATCAATTCGTTGGGACTATAAAGATAATCATATCGCTCGTACGCTTCCTTATGATTCCACCACTTTTCATAGTTACGTCCGTGGAATCTGACGTATGCCGGCCAAGCTGTAGTCTTGACGATAGGCGGCATCAAGCTTGCATAACTGGGCTCATCTACACATACATAGCCGAGACCCAGCTCTTTTAGAAAAGGGAAAACTGCCGGTTCCGCCCAACTGCGGTGGCGAAACTCAACAGTAGTAGGATGCATCGCCAAATACCCACTTATGTCTACCAAATAGCGACGGTTCTCCAAGGTATTGCGATAGCTGTTGGGAAACTGCAGCATGATACAAGCTAGTTTCCCATCATCTACCAGGGGCTGTACAGCCTGGACTAGCTCCCTAGCGTAGTGAGCTCCGTCGGTTCTATCATGGGTAATCCCTCTGTATGCCTTGATGGCAAACTGAAAACCCGGTGGAGTCTTCTCAGCCATGTTAGCCAACATAAAGAGGTTCGGCATGCGGTAAAAAGACGAGTTTATTTCCGTGAACCGAAATCTCTCCGCGTAGAATGCCAACCATTCCTTCTTGTCTAGCCCAACAGGATAGAATGGTCCCACCCAATCATCGTAAGCATACCCAGCTGTCCCGACAATAATCAAATTGCCCACCCTTTCCCGCCCAGAAGTTACCACCAGGAAATCAATGGCTAGCTGTCATATAGCTACCAGTATCCACAACCTCTGGGAAAGGAGTCTTCGTACTTTGGCAAAACAGCGTTTAGTACTAATTGCAGCAACTGTAATACTAATGATCTTCATCAGTGGATGTGCTTCCCTTGGGACGGTTCTACCCCCGGATATAGAAAAACCACCCATCCAGCCGGGAGTCCCGGATGATTCTCCAGGTGAGCCTCCCACTACCCCGGTTCTCTCGAACCTTGGAGGGCGTATCAAACTTGCAGGTGCCGACGACGTCCTTCGCCCAATTACCATACATATTGGGGATCGAGTTGTCACCACGTATGACGGCCACTTTACCATAGAAGGGCTAGAGCACGGAAAATACGAAATAGCCATTTCTGCTGATCATTACCAAACTTACGAAGGACAAGTTACCATTACATCGGAACCGTCAATGCTTGAGGTAACCCTCCAAGTTAAGTATGCCAAAGAGGATCTTGAGCTGTTCGCCCGCTTAGTATATGCGGAAGCCGCTGGGGAACCGCAGCTAGGTCAGATCGCTGTTGCCGCCAGCATACTGAATCGGGTGGTGAGCTCTGATTATCCAAACACTCTGCGAGAGGTTATCCTTCAGACGGTAGAGGTGGGTGGCGTCCAGTATTACCAGTACTCCCCCGTTCTGGACGGGCGCATCTGGGAGCTCGACCCCGAGAGCCAGCCGGAAGCCTATGCTGCGTCTTTAGAGGCCATATACTGCGCTTTGGCTGGACAAGACCCCTCGGAGGGAGCCACAGGGTTCTATAACCCCAGCAAAGTGCCACCATCACATTGGGTACGGAATCAGACGCCTACGGTAAGAATAGGCAATCATCAATTCTTCCTATAGAAATGCACACCTAGTAGCAGGGCTATTCTATCGCAAAAAGAGCAGAGACTAAACGAACCGATGTCTCTGCTCTCTTGTTTACTTTCCTCCTGTACGACTCGCATCCCTTCCATTTACCAGCAGCTGTCGTCCCTGTAACAAGATGTCGAGTTCGGTACTTGCCGATCGGTCGGATGGTTTATCAGGGGCTAGATGCATTCGCAGCCAAGGTTTAGCTAATGAGCCTTTCAATGAGGCAGTTCCCGTCATGTCAATTCTTCCTTCGAGGGTATGCGCTAGGTCTTTTAGTATCGGGAAGCGGTCGGCCATTAGATTCTCGACTCTCACCTCTAGCAATAGAACTCCATCGCTTTGGGTAGCTCCGGCAAATTGCAGAGTTCCTCCATCCAAAGCGATGCTACCTTGGGATATCTCGAGTCTCCCGGCATCCATGATGAAGTCCGCGCTGGCCGTATCAAAGACACGGTCCTGAAAGCGTCCTTCGCTCATCCGTATGTTTCCCTCGGTAACCATGGAACCTCTTCGGCCCCTAAATTCAACCGTACCATCTAAGCGACCAAATAATTCTCCAGGGACACGGAGCACCGCCAGTATGTCCTCGGCTCGGCCACCACTGCTTTGCATAGTGATGTCAAACTCTGGAGTCGGCCCGAATCCTATGCTGCCACCTATGGCATAAATCGAACGGCCCTTACGGATATTGCATCCTGTTATCCGCAAGTCCTTTGTATCCAGGGCAACATGGCCCCTGAGTTCATCAAAGGACTGGCCCCTAAGAGAGCCCTTGGCTACATGGAGCTCCCCTCTAAAGTCAGGCTGCAAGATGGTGCCTGAGAGGACTCCCGCCAGATTTGCCTGTCCCGCTATCCCATATGTCTCCAGAAAAGCTAGGTTCCTAGACAAATCGATGGCCTGTGTCAGAATATCTAGTCTCATATTGCCTTTGGCGTCGATCATGCCACGGGCCTGAAATCTTGCAGGGCCCTGGGCAATCTCCAGCTTGGTTATTTCCAATATCTGATCTTGGTAGCGAAAGAAGGTCTCCAAGCCATCTATGGAGTGGTACATATTATCATGGGACGGAAATTCCATGCTCCCTTTGCCCATGGAAATCATGCCGTCCAAAACGGGCTCAGAAAGAGACCCACTGGCTCTAACTTCCATGCTGGCTTTACCCCGTAAGATCGTTTCCTTTGTCTGAGGAAAACAAGCTGTTACACTGCCCAGATCGATCTCGCCACCCTTGAGAGTCAGATCGATATTTCCTTGTTCAAGTGAACCCTGGGCTGTGAATTTAGAATTGAAAACTTGAATAAGCGTCTTTTCCAACCTGAGCGCTTCAGCTATCTGCAGGGCGCCATCCAACCCTATGGAAATAGCACCTACGCCAAGATTCGTCCCTATCAGCTCTGCACGTCCGTTTTCCACCCGCAGTACTAGAGCTAAAGCAGTCCCATCGCTGCTTACTTGCTGCTTGAAAATCCTTCCTATGTTCCATTGCCCAGAACCTTCGGCTCTTATGTATAACCGAGGATTGCGCAGTACAATCTCGTTGATAGCCTTTTCCACACTGTTAATATGCATCACTAGGCCCAAAATGCTGTAGCGAAGGACCAACTCATCAACTTCCAGCACTACCTTAGTGTGGTCTGCAGGGTCTTTGACTACAATGCCCTTAACAGAAACTCTGTTGAGACTGCTCAATTCCGCATCTCTGATCTCCACCGGACCCTGAAACAAGTCCCCCATCGCAGTCTCCACCGTATCACGTATATTGACAAATGCTTGGGCCCTATATTCCCCTAAGCAAAGTAGAATACTTGCAGCTAGAACTAGGCCTAGGCAAATTCTAAGCATGGGGATGGCTTTGTGTTGAGTATGTCTATCTAGGGGTGGCAACCACCACACCTCCTGTACACCAAAGCGTGGCCGCCTCTGGTCGAGCATCCGTGGTACGCTTGTGGCCCATACTTCCACAATTATACACGTCGGCAGAACATCCTGCTAGCTGAAGTAGGCAAAATGGCCTGATAGACTGCGGCTAAAGACTACCTAACTTTGCCATAAGCCAGGTCGAAAGCCCGGCCAACCAATTGGTGGCCAAGAGCACAGCAAAGATAAGCATTAGTACTCCTGCAATGGGCTGCACAACACCTAGATGACGCCGTATGCCGGGCCAGCTAGTCAAAAACAGTGCGGACAGCAAGAAAGGCACAGCTAGACCCATGCTGTATGCCAGCAGGTACGCCAAGGCCATCTGGGGCTGAGAACCCGCCAAAACTAACACAGCAGCTAATATCGGCCCAATACAAGGGGTCCACCCGGCAGCAAAAGCCATACCAAGAAACAATGAGCCGAAGTAGTTAGCGGAACTAGATGGGTGGAACCGCCATTCTCTATCAAGAAATGGTATAGATACTACGCCCAAGAGCTTAAAACCCATGAGTCCAATAAAAAGAGCTCCAACCCATCGCAACACATGACTATAATCGAACATTAGTCTCCCAAATATCGATGCCGACCAACCTAAACCAAGAAACACAGTGGAAAGTCCCAATACGAAAGCAGCGGTATGGGTTAATACTCGACGTCTCTCTGCCCATCCGTAGTCTGCAGTCTCTGTCTGAACCGAAAGACCGCAGACATACGAGAAGAACGACGGAAGAATTGGTAGCACACAAGGAGACACGAAGGAGAGGAAACCTGCCCCAAAAGCCAGAGCCAAGGTTAGCTGATCTCCCATTCTCTCATCCTCCAGCTCTTACCCGATATTACTACTTATAATCGCTCAATCCAAAATACGGAATGCGCA
>JAAYRF010000095.1 GCA_012518905.1 Bacillota bacterium
ACTCTAGATAGCATTATTAAGAATAAGGCTGTATTGCTCGAGCCCGGTTTGAACACTGTATCAATGGAGGTCTTGGTAGAAGATCCCAAGCTCTGGTGGCCCAATGGTCACGGCTCTCAACCGCTGTACGACTTGACCGTTCGGATCGCCGAAGATGAAGTGCATAAGAGGTTGGGTTTGCGGCAACTGGAAATAGTCACAGAGGAAGATGAGATTGGATTATCTTTCAAGATCAAGGTGAATGGACTCGATATTTTCTGCAAAGGGGCCAATTGGATTCCTGCTGATGCTTTGCCAAGCCGACAGACAAGGGAAAGGCTAGATGACTTACTAACCAGTGCGGCACAGGCTAACATGAACATGATTCGGGTTTGGGGTGGTGGTCAGTACGAATCCCATGATTTCTACGATCTCTGTGATGAGAAGGGTATCTTAGTTTGGCAAGATTTCATGTTCTCTTGCGCGCTCTACCCGGCCACGAAAGATTTTCTTCAAAATGTCCGTGAGGAGGTAAGCTACCAGGTTAAGCGGCTGAGGGATCACGCCTGCATAGCCCTGTGGTGTGGTAACAACGAGTGCCTGGGGGCCCTTAACTGGTTCGAGATATCACGACGTGAGCGCGATCGGTATCTAGTAGACTACGATCGTCTCTATGAAGGAACCATTGGCGAGGCTGTAGATGAGGCCGATCCTACACGGTTATATTGGCCTAGCTCACCGTGTGGCGGGCGAGGCGATTATTCTGATTGTTGGCAGGATGACTCTCGGGGAGACATGCACTATTGGAGGGTTTGGCACGAAAACGCCTCCATCGATGCGTACTACGATGTTGTACCCCGCTTTTGCTCGGAATTCGGTTATCAGTCATTTCCTTCTCTCGACACCATATCAACCTATGCTCCGCAAAGCCAGTTTAATGTCACGGCACCGATAATGGAGCACCATCAGCGGAATCCCGGTGGTAATTCCAAAATAACGGAGATGATGACACGCTACTTTCGAGTGCCAGAGGGTTTTGGCAACTTTGTCTATCTGAGTCAAGTCCAGCAAGCACTCGCCATCAAATCAGGTGTCGAATTTTGGCGACACCTACAACCAGTCTGTATGGGTACTTTATACTGGCAGCTAAACGATTTATGGCCAGTATGCTCCTGGTCGTCACTGGAGTATAGTGGCAAGTGGAAGTGCCTCCATTACGCAGCTAAGAGGTTCTACGCACCTCTCATTGTAACCGCCTTTGAAAACAAGGATGCCATTATCGAGATCTGGGTAGTCAATGATGGGCACGTAGAGCAGATGGTGACGGTGGGCATGCAGATCCTGGATTTCGGTGCTAATGTGTTGCGTGATGAGAATCTGGCTGGTGTTGTTTGTCCAGGAGCAGCTCGATTACTCGCGACATATCCTGTGGAAGAGCTAGTACCGAGCCGGAGCGAAGCATTCTTGTACTTGGAATTGGAGGCACCGGGCGCACACCATTACAATGATTATTTCTTTGCGGCATATAAGAAATGCGACCTACCCAAGGCTGATATCACCTATGAGGTAGAATCTGTTCCAGCTGGTTTTGCGGTGCACCTAACTACCGATCAACCTGCTTTCTTCGTAATGGTAAATGCCCGGGGGATGCGGGGGGAATTCGATGATAACTGTTTTACATTGCTGCCGGAAAAACCCAGAACTTTGGTATTTGCACCTAAAGATGACCTCGGTCTAGCGGAGTTTACAGATTCCTTAGAGATCAGGCACCTTAGGGATACGTACCTATAGTAAGGCGAGATATCAGTTGAGGTGGAGGGGCAGAATCTAGAGTGGAGGTGATGGCAATGGCCCCAAGATCGTTTATGGTTCATTGCAGTTTGGTTATCTTGATGTCACTTGTGTTGGCCCCAGTTGTTAACGCAGCTTCACCCTCTGCGCGTATCAGTGAAAGTATATCTGTACTGCAGGCAATGGCTGCGGAGCCTGATGCCAAGACCATGGCCTCCCTTTTGCGAAAAGCCAAAGGTGTGGCGATTTTCCCCGCGGTGATTAAGGCTGGTGTTTTTCTAGGGGGCAAGTATGGTGAGGGGTTAGTAGTACAGCGCAATCAGGAGGATGGCACTTGGTATGGGCCAAGCTTTATCAATATGAAGGGTGTTTCCTACGGATTACAGTTTGGGGTTCAATCTACGGCGTTGGTATTGGTGATCAATAATGATAAAGGCATGGAGAGTTTCCGGGGTACTCAAAAGGTCACTTTGGGTGGTGACATAGGAGTGGCCGCGGGTCCTATCGGTCGTCAAGCGGGCGCCAGTACCGATGTAGATTTACAGGCGGCTATCTATAGTTATTCTATTAGCAAAGGTATCTTTGCTGGGTTCTCGTTGGAGGGGGCTGTTATCGAGACGGATGAAGCCGCCAATGAGGCATACTGGGGACGATCTATCCTTCCTGAGGAGATTCTCAGCATCGAGGCCAACGACGCTAGAACCGAAAAGTTGATTCGGGAGTTGGAAAGGCTCATAGCTAGTGGCAGTTGAGATCTGCGCAAAGATAAGACAAGAGTGGGACAAGCGGGCCTGGGTTACCCCGGGCCCACTGGAAAGCATCGCTAGCACGGGATGAGCTCTAGCTCTATAAGGGCGTGGTAGATACCGTGGTCATCGTTGCTTCTAGTAACGAAATCCGCGACGGCCAGGACCTCTGGCATGGAATTGCCCATGGCAACACCGGTGCCAGCCATCTCTACCAGCTCTTTGTCATTTTCGCCGTCACCGAAGGCTATGACATCTGCCAAGGGTATTTGTAGCATTTTTGCCACCGCCTTTAAGGCACTGGCTTTAGATACTCTCTCGTGTACGATTTCACAATAATTTGGTTTGGATAGGCTAACATGAAGGGGTAGCCCCAAGTCGATGGCCCACTGGCGAAAATCGGCGATGGTAGGTGCGTCACCCATGGCCAGTATCTTGTGGGCTAAAGGCAAGGATGGCTCCAACAGATCTGATACCATCTTTGGTTGAAAGCCAACGATGGCAGCCTCTTTTTCACACCAATGGGATGTGCTTTCGATAAACCAGTCCCAGCCAGCCATGGTATTGGCATGGAGCCCACGCCGTCGGGCTTCCAGGATGAGAGGCCTAATGGAATTTCGCTCTAGGGGCATCTCCCAAATGATTTTTTGACTGTCTACAATAGTAGCTCCGTTGAGGGCTACGAAGGTAGCTTTTTCGAGGCCGAGCTTTGCAGCGATCCCCGCTACGCTTCGAGGAGGCCTCGCAGTTGCCAAGAGAATACGATAGCCTTTTTGAACTAACTGCGCTATAGCCTCTTTCGTTGATGGTAATATGGTATGGGAACTTGTGAGCAGGGTCCCATCCACATCGAAGGCGACGAGTCTGGGGTTTGGATGCATTTACTATAAACCTCCTTGCGCAAATTCAAATATGGAAAGGAAAATCCACCATGAAAAAAAGAGCTATTAATACCACCAAAGGTCCTGAAGCAAAGGGACCGTATTCTACAGTTGTTTGTTTAGGTAACATTGCCTATGTTTCTGGGCAGAGTGCTTTAGATCCTGCCACCGGCCAATTTGTGCGAGGCACTATTGAAGAGCAGACGGCACAAGTACTAGAAAATATTAAGGTTATCTTGGAGGAAATTGGATCCGGACTCCAGTATGTCCTCAAAACAACTGTGTACCTGTCTGATATGGACGACTTCTCCCGCATGAACGAGGTGTATGCCCGCTATATGGGACCTGACTATCCGGCCCGGACCTGCATACAGGCTGGCAGGTTGCCATTCGATATTGATGTGGAAATCGAGGTAGTAGCGGAGATTCCCCAAGGGAAATAGTCTGGGCAATCCCGATAACCAACGATTCTGGCATATGATAAGGACCATCCATGGGGAAGAGCGTGAATCTTCCCCTTTATATTTGGTGAGAATCAGACGTTCTTTGGCAAGACTTGAGTGACCCCATGCGCGAATCTGGAACCATTGGACTTAGGTACTCATAGCTTAGTACCATAAGTTGTGCCGGAGCAAGATCTATGGCTGGATGGAGGGATCCGTGCAATGGGAGAGGGCGCACTTAGCTTAGCTCGTTTGGCCATTGGTAAGCAAGCAGTGGTCCTAGAGGTGCGGGGCGCAGGTGACATTAGAAAGCGTCTTTTGGATCTGGGATTAGTTCCTGGTACCATTGTGGAGCCTATTCGGCGCAGCCCTGCAGGGGATCCCACAGCCTTCGATATTAGGGGAACCGTTATTGCGTTGCGACAAAGAGATGGCGATACGGTTCTGGTGCAGCTAATATCTAGTGAGTGAGGAAGTGAAGGCTATGTTGCTGAATCGATTGGTCCGAGGGACCGTTGGTAAAGAAGATTTCGTCCCTTCTCACATACCCGTAGACTATACCGCGTGCCTTGCAGGTAATCCCAATACCGGCAAGAGCACTGTTTTTAATGCATTGACCGGTCTTAATCAGCACACCGGCAACTGGCCAGGTAAGACAGTAGCCCGGGCCCGAGGGCTCTATCGGCACCAGGGCAAGAACGTCGCTGTGGTGGATCTACCGGGTACCTATTCCCTTTTGGCCAGTTCACCGGAGGAAGAGGTGGCTAGGGATTTCATTTGCTTTGGCCGGCCGGATTGTACTGTGGTAATAGTCGATGCTACTTGCCTGGAGCGAAACCTCAACTTGGTTCTGCAAGTGCTGGAGATCACTGCCAAGACCGTCATTTGCCTCAATCTCATGGATCAAGCTGAGCGCAGAGGGTTTCATATCGATGTAAGCAAGCTATCTGATGAACTAGAAGTGCCCATAGTGCCTACAGTGGCCCGTAATGGCCGTGGCTTGACATCACTGAAGGATCGGATCAACGAGATTGCATCCAATGCAGTATCATGTAGGCCTAAGATGCTGCGATATCCTACCGATCTAGAGGCGGCCATTGGAGAGCTGGAATCGTGCTTGAGCCTCCTTTCAGCTGAAGGCCCAAGCAAGCGTTGGGCGGCTTTGCGTTTGCTGGAAGGCGATGCTTCGGCAATAGCAGCCATCAAGCAATATGGTATGGATTCCAATGCTGTACAGGGGGTCTAGCAAATGAGGGATGATTCCAGGGCTGAACTGGACGAAGCTGTACGGCGGGCTATGGCATTAAGTAAGGAACTAGGGAATATCCGGGATACAGTAGTCACCACCATCTATCGTAGGGCGGAGGCCATCGTTGCGGAAACAGTAGGCCAACGCAACCAAAGCAAACCAAACTGGGACAGACGCATCGATGACCTGCTCACATCTAGGTTACTGGGTTACCCACTTATGTTGTTGCTCTTAGGGCTTATCCTCTGGCTTACCATAGCTGGAGCAAACTATCCTTCCACTGTACTGGCAGCACTGCTTTTTTCCATTGAAGAGAAGTTGACCATGCTCTTCGAGCAGTTAGGTACCCCCGAGTGGGTCGGGGGCATTTTGATTCAGGGAACCTATCGGAGTCTTGCCTGGGTGGTATCAGTGATGCTGCCTCCCATGGCTATTTTCTTCCCTCTATTTACACTGTTGGAAGACTTGGGTTATCTGCCTAGAGTAGCCTTCAACCTAGACAATCTCTTTAGGCGGGCTGGTGCCCATGGCAAGCAGGCCCTCACCATGGCCATGGGATTTGGCTGCAACGCGGTGGGTGTTATGGCAGCCCGCATTATTGATTCGCCTAGGGAAAGGATGATTGCTATCCTTACCAACAACTTCATGCCGTGCAACGGGCGCTTTCCCTTATTGATTACCATGTCTTCGCTCTTCCTAGGAGTGGGAACGGTTCATTACGGTAGCACTCTAGCATCGGTTATAGTAGTTGGCATGGTACTCTTGGGCGTTACTACAACCTTTGTAGTGTCATTTTTGCTGTCTCATACGTTGCTCAAGGGCACACCGACTTCCTTTGCTTTAGAGTTGCCGCCTTACAGAATGCCTCAGGTGCTGCAGGTCATAGTGCGCTCTGTCTTTGATCGAACCATTCTGGTACTGTGGCGGGCCGTCAAAGTGGCGGCCCCTGCGGGTGCCCTGGTATGGATCCTGGCCAACGTTCATATTGGCGACACAAATCTTGTCAACTACGGGGCTGCTCATCTGGATCCCTTTGCCAGGATCATCGGTCTAGACGGGTTTATATTGCTGGCCTTCATTTTGGGTTTGCCAGCTAATGAAATAGTAATTCCAGTACTCCTGATGAGCTATCTAGGTGCCAACACATTGCTGGAATTCCAAAGCCTTGATGGCCTGAAGACACTCTTGATGTCCCAGGGCTGGACGTGGCTGACGGCTTTGAATGTCATGGTGTTTTCTCTGCTGCATTTCCCATGTGGTACGACTTTGTTAACCATTCGCAGTGAGACCGGAAGCTGGAAATGGGCAACTCTGGCAGCAATAATAACTACAACCGCCGCTGTGATCACCTGTTTTTGCATTACTCAAGCTGTAAGGGCCATGCAACTTATATTTTAGCGCTCTTTTGACTGCTTTTGGCGGGCACAGGGTTCGTTCTTTTCTCCAATGTACGAGGGGAAAGGAGTATGAAGAATGCTTACAGAAAGCATGGAAGATTACTTGGAGATGATTTATCGGTTGGCTAAAGGCGAAGGGTCTGTCCGGTCCGTAGACTTGGCGGAGAAGCTCCATGTGCAAGCGTCTAGCGTCACCAGGATGGTACAGAAATTAGATGAAGCAGGTTTTGTCTGCTATGAGAGGTACCGCAATATTGCATTGACGCCCATAGGAAAGAAGTATGGAAAATTCCTTATTTGGCGTGACCGTACTTTGAAGGAATTCCTACGGCTTCTTGATGCGGGTTTAGGTATAGAGGAGCAGGTAGAGGGGATGGAGCACTATGTTACACCTAGCACCATGGCTCTCATTAGAGACGTAATCACATTCTTCGCAGCCCGCCCCGGAGACTTGGCAGCTTTGCGCTCTCTTCAAGGGCAACTAGACTATCCCGATAGTGAAAGACTGCCTCAACTGAGAGCGTGGGATTTCCGCCATTCTAGCGATGGACTACAGTAGTTGGGGCAGACGCCCCCTTAAGAGTCGGGGGCATCTGCATCTTATAGGATCTCTGTTTCAATGGCAGTGATATTGGCTAGGGGCTGACTCTCTACGAAATCCACTATGGATTGCAGCTGGCTGCTGGCGTGGGCTGTAGAGCCTCCTATGACGGCAGCACCAATCGTTGACTTTTGCCACAGATCCTGATCATCGATTTCGGCTATGGCAGCATTGAATCTGTTCCGGAGTCGGTGGAGTAGACTGTTAACTACACGGCGCTTCTCTTTAAGGGACTGACAATCAAAGATGTGAAGGGTGATTTTTGCAATACCAATTACCATGGCTCGTCCGACTGTCCTATCTTTGCAGTACGGCCCTTAGATTATTCAGCCCTACTCGCACACTATCCACCGGCGCCATGTTATACTCTTCTGTTTCGATAATGTACCATTTCACTCCCACTTCCGGGGCGATATCAGTTATTCCGTCCAAGTCTACATCGCCGGTACCTACTTCAGTCTGAGGTCCATCTTTCTTAAAGTCTTTGATATGCACAAGGGGACAGCGGCCTTTGTATTTCTCTAGGTATGCCACAGGATCGACGCCGGCGTGGAATGTCCATCCCAGGTCTATTTCCGCGACCACTCCACTGGGATCAGCATTGGCAAAGAAGATGTCTAGTGCATACTGCCCATCGATAGTCTTGAACTCCCAGGAGTGGTTGTGATATGCGAGTTGCAGGCCGTGCTCTTTTACCTTTGTACCAATGGCAGACATCGTGTGGGCGAAGGCCTTCCATTCATCAGCTCCTCCTTGGGCTAATAGATCCCTGGGAGCTGCGGGGCAGACGAGATATTTGTTACCGATTTCCTTATTGAAGTTGAGGACTTCATCGAGTTGTTCACTTAGTTGTGGAAACCCGACATGGGAGCCGGCAACCTCGAGCCCTAGATCAGAAAGGATAGTCTTAAGCTCTCGTGGTTTTAGACCACCATAGCCTGCAAACTCTACTCCTTCATACCCCATAGCAGCCACCGATTTGAGCACACCCACAAAATCCTTGGCAGCATCTTCCCTAAGGGAATAAAGCTGTAATCCAATGGGTATAGACATATTTGGCCTCCTTATCAAGTTGTTATTGCTCACAACGCATTGATTACTAGTTAAGCGACAACGGGGAAAACTCCTGCAATTCCCTCAAGGGTGCTGGAGCAACAAATGAAGTATGGTCTCACTCGTCGCGACTAAGGGGTATACTAAGGGTGGTATAGGGTGGGGAGAAGGAAGAAGAGATCGCTTCGGGGAATTGAGTAGTCAGAGCACATATAGTTCAATTAGGGAGTTGGAGAAATCAGTGCAGCTAATCAATGCACCGGATACATTTCGTGGATTTATCTTGGACACTTTCCAGAGGGAGGCTATTGCTCATCTCCGTAATGGAGCCTCGGTTTTTGTTGCTGCGCCGACGGGCTCGGGCAAGACCCTTATTGCCGACTATGTAGTTGACATGGCCCGTGGTTTGGGAAAAGGAGTCATCTACACGGCACCGATTAAGGCCCTCAGCAACCAGAAATTCAAACAGTTCAAAGAAGTTTTCGGGGAAGACAATGTGGGTCTAGTTACCGGCGATGTAGTACGGAATGAGATGGCTCCGGTGCTGCTTATGACTACCGAGATTTTCCGGAACATCTTGTTTGATCATAGCCGTTCCTTGGAGGACATTGCCTATGTTATCTTCGATGAGATCCATTACATAGCCGATGAAGCCCGAGGTTTTGTTTGGGAGGAGAGCCTAATATTCCTGCCGGAGCATATCCGGTTCCTAGGCTTGAGTGCAACTATTGCCAACGGACATGAGTTGAGTGACTGGATGACCACTTTGCGCACGGAACCTATAGCTGTAGTGGAGTATCGGCATCGGCCGGTACCGTTGAGTCATGCCTACTTTGCGCCCGGGGTAGGGATCACTGATGTCACCAGACTGGATGACTACTTTAAGGGAGCTTCTACAAAGGCCATGGCCTATGGTCTAGAGAATGCGGTCTTTCCATCACCAGATCATACGGAGCTTGTGGATGCCCTGGGTGAGGATTATCTACCCTTACTGTTTTTCGTTTTCAGCCGTCGAGGGTGTGAAGCCCATGCCTATGAGTTGGCCAAGAGTCATTCCTATTTGAGCGAGGATGAGTTGGTATCAGTACAGAAAGCAGTGGAGCGACATCTTTGGGGCAGGGAGATCAAGTCCCTTGCCAGTGTCAAGCAGCTGATAGAAGTTGTTGAACGAGGTATTGCCTATCACCACGCCGGTCTATTGCCTGCTTGTAAAGAGTTGGTAGAGGAGCTCTTTGAGCGCCGACTGATAAAGGTCTTATACGCGACTGAAACTTTTGCTGTAGGTGTTAATTTCCCCGTGCGCACCGTATGTTTCGATAGCTATACTAAGTATGATGGGCGCAGCTTCCGTCAGCTAACGGTGGGGGAATATTTTCAAATGGCCGGCCGGGCTGGGCGCCGAGGTATCGATGAAGAGGGCTTTGTGTTTACCATGGTGGACCTCAATTTTTACCAACCTGGAGAGCTCAAAAACAGGAAAGAGGATAACATTGAGCCCCTCTGGAGCCAGTTTGATTTGACATATAACTCGGTGCT
>JAAYRF010000096.1 GCA_012518905.1 Bacillota bacterium
ACCTTGCCTCGTATCAATCTATCCGGTTGCTGACACTAGCTTGAAGCCACTGCTAGTAGAAGTCTAGTAGCAACCGGCATGCTTAAAAACCTATCCATATGGAAGAATAAACAGGGAAGACATGCTTTCCACAGCTTGACAGAGGGAACAAGGAGGTGTTCCATGGAAAGAATCCAATGCTCTGTAGAAAATTGCGTCTACTGGCAGGATAACGTATGTAGGGCTGAGTCTATTCGAATAGCAACTATCCCCATATCTCCTAGCCGAGCTGGCCGCGGCGATATGGAAATCGGCTCTCTCGTAGAGCAAGACAAAGCTGATTATTCCGCGGAAACACAGTGTGTTACCTTCAGACCCCGCAGCAAGTCCTAACCCAAAGAGCCAGGCCTCCTTACCCAGGAGGCTCGGCTCTACCTAATCCACGATCACATAATATCAGAAACTTGATACTATAGCTTCCATGGTTCACATCGAACCTCAACCTAGGCTTGCACGACTTCCTGTGCTAATGCCAAGGTATCCCGGGCAATCAGCAATTCCTCGTTGGTAGGCACTATCCATACCTCAACGGTTGAGTCAGCGGTGGAAAGCTTTACTTCTTTACTCCGCACTCGACTATTCAGACCGGTATCGATGGAGATGCCAAGAACACCCAGCTGCCGGCAAACTAGCTCTCGTACCTCGGAGTCGTTTTCTCCAATACCACCGGAGAAGATTATGGCATCGGCCCCGCCAAGTTGCACATAGAAAGCCCCAACATAATGAATCAATCTCTGCATAAACACATCAAAGGCCATCTGTGCTCTAGCATTGCCTGCCTTGCGGGCAGCGGCTAAGTCCCGCATATCACTACTGACACCGGACAACCCGAGCAGTCCGCTCTTCTTATTCATGAGGGTATCAAGTTCATCCCAGCTGAGGTTCATCTTGTTGCCAAGGAACGGAATCAGTGCGGGATCGATATCTCCACAGCGTGTGCCCATGACTAACCCTTCTAGGGGGGTAAAACCCATACTGGTATTAAAGCACTTCCCACCTCGGACGGCCGCAATACTACTACCGTTCCCCAAATGGCACGTAATCAGATCGATACTCTTTGGATCCTTACCCATGAGCTCAGCTGTCCGTTGGGTCAGATACCTATGGGAGGTGCCATGAAAGCCATAGCGGCGGACACCATACTTCTCGTAGCACTCATAGGGCAAAGCATACAGATAAGATGCCGGAGGCATCGTTTGGTGGAACGCCGTATCAAAGACTGCGATCTGGGGGACATCAGGCATCAGCGCCATACAAGCTTCTATGCCCATAATGTTGGCTGGCATATGCAGTGGGCCTACTTCTATCATGGTTTTGAGCAAGGCCACTTCCTTCTCGCCCACCCGGGTCGACTCCTTGAACTCCTCCTTGCCATGGAGAACTCGATGTCCAACGGCACGAAGCTCGGCTAGTGTCTTAATAACCCCGATTTTTGGATCAGACAGTTGTCCTAGAACGTGGCGCAATGCCTCGCGATGGTCCTTGAGATTCTCCTCGCTCTTGAGCTTCCCTTGGCCAACAGGCTCATAGGTGACTGGCTGCAGGCCCCGTATACCGATCTTCTCCACCGAGCCAAAAGCCAAGACGCTTTCATCAGTCATATCAAAGAGCCTGTATTTGAGGGATGAGCTCCCACTGTTTATGACAAGAACCTTCATAACGACATAGTCCCCTCCCGTATCAAAACTTGTGAAACCCTTACCAAACCCTTACCTATTATAACATGAATACCTGCTTGTTCAACCACTATGGTACGTGTCGGGTTTTGAGGCCATATCCATTGATAAGTGAGAAGACCTAGGAAAGCAAAGGATGGCACAAGTCTCACGACACAGTCCTTCTCTTTCTTATCTACGCCTTGTCCTTGAAGCTAAAGCGTGTAATAGAATGCTTCCGATAACAGCGATTCTCGGGACAGACGCTAGGCCCTGCCGATCAGCAATGAGACCGCCCAATACCGCTCCCCAAGCAGCAGATCCAGCTTCTATCGAATCAACTATACCAATGGCTTCGCCCCTTTGCGCCTCCGGCACTTGACTGGCAACAACAGCATTCATAGCCGTACGTACAGCAGTACTCATGGGCAACAGGTATCCGCAACTAGCCGTGCGCACCGAAGGGTAGGACATTAACAGATACATTGCTGTGTACCCCCACGCTGCTATCTGCAAAATTCTCCTATACCCATAACGTTGGCAAAAACCAGCTAAAAGGCCATAGGCCAGTAAGGAAACAAAGGTGGATGTGCCCACTAGAAGTCCATATGATCGTACGGACCCACCCAATAGCCCCGTGAAGTACAACCCAAAAGTAGTAGCAACAACCTCCCAGGTCATAGAAGAGGCTAGTAGGTAGAAAAGAGCTGTATAAGGCAATATGTCAAACAGGCTCAGAATCCAAGTGCGAAAGTAATAGAGCTTGGCGGGTCTTTCCGTTTCCCCAACCGAAAGGCGCTCTGCTATATCGGGTAGCATTATCCCTATCGAAGCAGCGTTTGCCACTATTAATATACTTAGCATTAGGGGTATCTCCGTCAAAGTCAAATGGCCGCTACTAACCACCCACCCGATTACAACACTACTCACTAAATAGCCAGCTGCTTCCCACTGATGCCAGACTGATAGACGCCAAGTACCCATCTGGGGGCAGCTAAGCAACAGCCAGACCCGGGAAACTGGATTGAAAGCCGAAAAAATACCCGCCATTAGGGAGGCCATGGCCACAATCTGCAAAGGATTCTCATACCTAGGTAGGAGAAAAAGGAGCATGGCATAGGCCAAAAGCCCCCCGACGACAAAGATCCGGTGCCGGCCGATTCTATCCGCGCATCTTCCCCACAGGGGAGCAGCTATCAGTCGCACAAAGGACGGAGCACCTGCCAAAAGGCCAATCACCCACAAACGAGTTTCACCGAGGTGATTATACAGATGAAATGGCAGGTATGCATAGATCAACATATCTGCACTTGCCCGGAGGAATACACCTATATAGAGACAGAAAATAGCCATCCCTCCTTAACAAATACCATAGGTTGGATAGGCTGGAAAGGCTCTGGGCTGCATACCTATGACTGGGTCTACATAGATATTATTTGATGAACTGATGATCTAGGACACAGGATGGCGATTCTGCCAACAGTTAGATTAGTCAAAATGCAGATCGAGGGGGTGAAAGCCACCACTTCGCCCCCGAATTATGGCGGGATTTGGGGGCTGACTTTCGTGAAAGTTGCACGCCTGTTGGGGTTCGGCCTCATATTGACCCTATACCTTATTTGGGCAACGCTCCTTCAAGGTCACAGCCTTCCGATTCTTAGCCGACCTGGAGGATTGGTGAGTCTGCCCCTAACAGAATTACGGCTCCGGGATATGTCAAAGGAGTATTCCTCTATCGACTGTCCATGCTGTGTTCGAGTCTCTTCCGTTGCTAACCAGAAACCATACAGCTATCTCGCAGAGGAGGACCTGCCTTGGTTCACCAAACCACCGATGCGCCTAATCCAACTGAGGCAGCACCTGGATGCAAGAGATCTCGTAGTGGCTTTCCGTACAATCCTTCCAGATCCACTTTTTGGTGAAGAAGAAAACATAGCCGTCGCCGCCTCCTACCTGGCTGGTACAGTAGTACCTCCCGGGGAGACAGCCTCACTAAACCGCATTATCGGGCCTTACTCCAAAGATCGGGGTTACGGTGAAGGACCCACGTATATTGGCTCCCGCATAGTCAGTACGACAGCGGGCGGAGTATGTAAAATTGCATCCACTCTCTATAACGTAATCATCGGCGCCAACCTGCAGCTTATCGAACGCCATCCTCACAGTATGCTAGTTCCCTATGTGCCACCTGGCCGGGACGCCACCGTCACATGGGGAATCAAGGATTTTCGCTTCAAGAATAATGACAAGGCCCCTGTTCTTCTCTGGGCCCAATCTGAGAACGGGATCCTCTATATTGCCATGTATGGACAGTTCACGCCGCCGAGCGTAGAGTGGCACCACAAGGAGCTCTCTAGACGACCGACTTGGACTGTCAGGCGACCCAATTCCCAGCTTCCCAAAGGTGCAACTCGGCGCATTCCGGGTTTCGACGGTGTTTCTGTACAAACATGGGTTACAGTAGCTTACCCAAAGAAACCAACTGAACGCAGGTTCCTAAGCACTGACCATTATCAGCCTATGCCACACATCCTGGAGTTCGGCCCTTAATCGAAGAGGAGGTAGGCCTAAATGAGTATAAGCCTCATTCTCATAAGCCTCTCGGGAGCCGTCTGCTGGGGTTTGGCACCGATTTTTGGAAAGCTCGGATTAAGCAGCGTCGAGCCCATGGATGGCCTGGCGGCCAGAACCATGATCACACTGGCCTTCCTTCTCTCCTGGCTCGTGTTGACAAACGGATTTGCGCGGGTATGGGCCATTCCCTCAAAGGATTGGCTCAATCTGGGCATGGAGGCTTTCTTCGCTACCCTGGCAGGTGATCTGGCCTACTATGCAGCTCTCAAATGGGGCGGAGCCGGAGTTAGCGCGGTGGTATTTGCCGTATCCCCGGTAATCACCATTGGCTTGAGCAACCTTGTCTTTCAAGAAGCTTTCACGCTACTCCAGATCGTTGGTGTGATCATGGTGGGCTTTGGTATATTGTTAGTGGTTACGGGGTGAAGGCACCGTAAGCATGCATAGCAAGAACCCAGTAGGCAGAGCCTGCTGGGTTCTTAGAAAGATATCTGGCAACTAGCTACTCTCCCACCGGGTCGCCCCGGCAGTACCATGGCCGCTGGAGGGCTTAACTGCTGGGTTCGAGATGTAAC
>JAAYRF010000097.1 GCA_012518905.1 Bacillota bacterium
AATACAGCAGTAGTCGTCTCTGGATCTAGGGCCGATGTGGCCTCATCGCATAAAAGCACCTGGGGCTGATTGGCCAACGCCCGGGCGATGCCCACCCGCTGTTTTTGGCCTCCACTGAGTTGAGCCGGATAACTGTCGGCCTTGTCTTCCAGACCAACTAGGTCGAGCAGCTCTGTGACCCTACTTTTGATCTTGCCTTGAGGCACACCGGTGATTTCTAAAGGAAAGGCAACATTTCCAAATACGGTCCTTGAAGAAAGCAGGTTAAAATGCTGAAAGATCATGCCAATACGCTGCCTAGCTGCTCTAAGCTCCCGCTTGCCCAAGGCGGTAATGTTAGTACCATTGACCAACACCGTCCCAGCTTGGGGCCGTTCAAGCATATTAATGCACCGCACCAAGGTGCTCTTGCCCGCGCCACTTAGTCCAATGATGCCAAAGATCTCACCTGGCTCAACATGGAGGCTAACATCATCTAAGGCCCGCACTTCCTTATGCCCATCGGTGAAAACTTTGGTCAAATTACGAATCTCAATCAACTACCCCACCCCCCGCCAGCCGCAACTTTGGCTGTTACAAAAAATCCCCTTCCGGACGGAAGAGGATGTAATCTGAATAAATACACAACTCCGTCTCTCATCTCTCTAGTGCCTGACAACACTAGCAGGAATTGGCACCTCGCGTCACAGCGCCGGTTGCCGGGTTTCATCGGGCCAGTCCCTCCACCTCTCTTGATAAGAGCAAAGCAGGCTATTTAGTTTAAGGCCTTGCCATTAGCCCAAGTATAGCAGTAGCAAAATCTCCTGTCAACAGCTGTTTTTGGAATTTGTGTAGGTCTGTGATATTGCCAGGGTGCAATTACTCTGTGACAATGTCAGTATGGAGCGTTTTCTTTCCCTAAAGATCTCGCATTAAAGCATCGAGTCTATTTATCGATACCTTCGCTGCTAATCCCATAGCGATTATGATCTCCGCAAGAAAGACAATAGCCGTTATGCTATAGACTACCGATTGCCGAAGTCCTTTGAACACTCCTCCTGCCCACGCGGGAAAGCTAATGGTCCCAACAAATAGAGAGAGGCTGGCAAAACCCAGCAGCATAGCAGACAGCAGTTTGGTCGCACCCGATGCCTTTCCTGCTGTACCGCCAAATTCAATTCTAATGGTGAAATCCGGAAAGAGGGTATCCAGCATCAGCATCACCCCAGCCACGGCCGTATTGATCAGGATAGTCACCGGGATAGATATATACAATGGAAAGATCGGCGCTTCCGGGAAAATGATAAACGCGGCCAGTTGAAACAAAACGCCGTAAAGGGCTGGAATTAGGGCAGCGTACCCAAGCTTAGCCAGATAAAGGGTTTGCGGCCTAATGGGACTGCTCTGCAAAAACCACCAGTTCTTGCCTTCCCTGCTGATGGAAATCCCACCCAACTGAGAGATCAATACACTGCCCATCAGGGTAGGCATAAACAAAGCCATGGTTCGCATCATCCAGTTCTCTGCCATGCTGGCCTCTGTGGGAATTGGGGCAGTAGACAAGTTATACAGGTAAAAGCCCAAGACGATAGTGACTACCAACAAGTTGTACCAGAGCAAGGGGTCCCTCTTCATGACCAAGAGCTCCTTCCTGATCACTGACATAAGCTGGCCCTGTGGCCAAAGAGACCTTGTCTGCCTCGCTACCTTCTTCTTAGTCCCCACGGTACTGTCATCTTTGGTTCCCCAACCGGCGAGGAAGAAAGAGCCCGACAAAGCAATAGCTGCATAACACAGACCCAAACTAACCAAACATAACGGCAAACCGTTGGCCCACGGCGAGTAGTTAAAACTAGGCAAGAAGCTTAGGGCAAAGCGGCTCATCCAAAGATGGGGGAGATAAGGATTCTTGCCAATTCCCCACTCACCGACTTGCTGCAAAAGTACCATCGGGTCCTGCATTTGATCCTGAGTCGTTTTCAGGCTGATTATCTGAGAAACAAAGACGATTAGCAAAGCCGCCATGGATGAGAGTGCAATGAAGATCTGTTTCAGCCGGGCAGAAGGTACAAACCGCATAATCATAAGGATCAGCAGAGCCAAAACACTATGGACCAAAAGGGCGCCTAGGATAGCCCCGGCAATGGCTGCTAGATAAAAAGCTACGGGGGCGGAACTTTTGACCCCATAGGCAATCCAACCGGGCACAATAAAAATCAGTGCCCCCTGCAAGTTGTAGAGAAAGGAACCGAACAGCTTAGCAGCAAAAACTGCTTTGGCCGATATTGGATTGGATAATAGAAAAACCAAATCATCACTTTCAAATGTGCGCTCGTAGATGGTTTTGAGTCCTGATGCCAAGATGAGGAAGGCGACACTCAGGCACAGCAAGCTCAGAATTGATGCCTCAATAGTTCTGGCAATGCCCGGGGACTCTGGCAGCGATGTGTCAATATATGTAAAAAGCTTATGCAGCCCGCTCCCGATGAAAACGGCCAAACCCAAGACCACAGCCAAAGCCAGCAAGGCCCTCAATCTGGCTTTGCGGTCCTTTAAAGAATTCTTTGCCTGCACCCATTGGTATCTTAAGAGAAGGGAAAACGTACCCATATCTATACCCCCTTGACTTATTACCACAAGTCTAATCCCTGTCCTGGTTGGAGGTAAGCTCTAGAAACAGGTCCTCTAAGGTAATAGATTTACCCGTCCCTATGTGTTTGGTTCCTTGTCGTAATTCATCAACGGTACCTAGGGCGATCAGACTACCGCTTTGGATAATGCCAACTCGGTCACACATTTGCTCCGCGATCTCTAGAATATGAGTAGACATAAACACGGTGCCGCCGCTCCCTACAAACTCTCTCAGTATGTCCTTGAACAATCTGGCACTCTTTGGATCCAGTCCCACTGTGGGTTCATCGAGAAACAGCACCTGAGGTTCTGCCAGCAGTGCAGCCGATAGGCATACCTTTTGCTTCATGCCGTGGGAGAAACCACCGCATAACTCATCGGCTCGGTCACTTAGTTCAAATAGATCTAGGAGCTTGTTGATGCGCCTTCCTGCTTCCTTTCTATCAATTCTGCGCAGCTGGGCTGCGAGTTCCAAAAATTCTCTGCCGGTGAGTCTATCGTAGATATTGGGCGAGTCTGGAACAAGGGCCATATTCTCCTTGGCAGCAACCGGATGCTCCTGTACATTAATGCCCGCGATCTTAGCTGACCCCGAAGTAGGTGTCAGCAACCCGGTAAGCATCTTGATAGTCGTCGTTTTGCCCGCCCCGTTTGGCCCCAAAAAGCCGAACAGCTCGCTGGCATGTATGTGGAGATCAAGCCGGTTGCAGGCAACAAGACTGCCATACTTCTTGGTCAACCCCTCAGCAATGATCACAGCTAACCCCTCCCGCCATCCAAATGCTAAAACACATCGCTGTTTACGGTACTGGCAATAGTTATGCCCTGTTTCAGCGCCGAAGTTGTGTGATCTTTGGGTGGGATCGTCGCGGTTCAGCCACAGACAAACCACCTCCCAACCTCGGTCTCGTTAATGAGCTGTTGGATGTATATTACCCAAAAACCAGAGGGTTCCTCTGTGACTAGTTGTCTGCCGGGGTGTTAAGGTCTTTTTGAGTATTATCCTTGGGCGAAGACCCATCTACTTGGTGCCCACCGGAGGCAGCCAAAACTGCTCCATGGTAGCGCCCTCTGATAAGAGAACATCCAGGGTCTCCTTGACCTTCGCCCCAACTCGATTTGGCTCATGGGCATCGGTTCCGATGTATAGTGGGCACCCAAACTGAATGAGGGGTCGGACAATGGCCGATAGAAAGCTTTCACTGATGGCTCCATCTTTATCAAAAAGTGCCCAGGTAGGTATCTCCAGTGCCTTGTGGGCTTTCCTTGCTTCTTCTGATTCCTCCTCTAGCCACTCTAGCTTTACATAATCATAGCAGAAGCCCGCCAGTTTGGCGTACTTGGCTACCCCGGACCAGGGATGGGCCAAGGCATTTACCAGAGGATTCCGAATAGCCCCCATGACTTGCCTATGTGCCTTATATAGGGCATCGTTCAGTGGTTCCTCATTATCCGGTCTTTCCACCCAGGGAAGATGAAAGTGATGGACCCCTGCCAGTACATAATCAACGGGGATGTCTAGTCCTGGCTCACCGACAATGGCCCCCTCTAAGGTGAGCACATCTGCCTCAACCCCCAGCCATATCGCCAGCGAAAGAGCATCTAGTTGTTCTAATTCCCTCTGGGTCTTCGTGAAAATGCTCTTCTGGGTGAAGGGATGCAGATGATCCGTTAAACCGATGCCTTCTAGTCCACGATTTACTGCGCTGGTGATTATGGCCTCCAGATTCATGTTAGGGCTAGCGCAATTGGATTTGCTGCTATGAACGTGCAGGTCTGCGATCAAAAAAGTCTACCTTCCTTCCCCATCCCACCCTATGAACCTTGGACTGTATTATATGACAGCCGCGGTAGTCTCCACCCTTGGGCGGAAAATGCCTGGGTCAATACTGGTTTAGATTTGGGAAGGTATCTCTCGGAAAACTCACAAACGAAGATTCCTCTATAACCGGAGGTTCTAGCTAACAAAGCGAAATCATCCCAATCTACAGAGCCCATGCCCGGACCTAGATGGTTATCAACTTCCCCGAGGTTGTCAGCAATATGAGTATAATCCCAGAACGCTCCGAGATGAGCCACAAACTCTTCTAGATTACTGCATATGTTGGCATGGCCCACATCGATATTGAGCTTGACATTCGGGTGCTCGCCCAAAAGGGCAAAGAACTCCTTGAATTCCTCTGGGCTCGACCCAAAGGGGTTGGGCAGGTAGTCTGGTACATTCTCAAAATACAGCGTCTGACCATGCTCCTCTAGCTGCTTAAGCCATGGCCTGACTATACTGGCTGCCCTCACGCTCCCATCTTTGGGCGTTGCCAGGAAGTTCAAATGTATGTTCACCGATCTAGCACCCAGATCAGCACATCGCTGCAGCAGCTCTAGGCCTCTCTCTATAGCCTTTGCCTCGGCAACTTCCGTCCAGTCAAACCAGGGGTGGGCCGTCAGTGCTACGTCTAGTTTGTTTGCGAGGTCTCCTAGCTCTCGCACCGCCGAGGTGCTGGCCAAAGAACCGTCCACTAGCTCTGTACCGAAGACCTCCATCCCCACAAATCCTAAGGACTTAGTTCGCCTGATCATATCCGGCCATGACTTGCGCTCAGCTAGATGGTCGGAGCTAATGAGCAAAGGTAGTTCATAAATCTTGCCATCCATTCTAATTCCTCCCCCCTGATACTAAGCCTTCACTGCTCCGGCTGTAAGACCTGCGACGAAGTGGCGCTGCAATAGAAGGAAAAGCAGTACTAAGGGGACAACGCCCAGGGTAGCTGCAGCACTGATGCGGGGCCAATCCATCTGAAACTGACCGATAAAAGCATATAATCCCACAGGAAATGTCTTGAGAGCTGTTCGAGTAATCATCAAGAGGGAGATGAGAAATTCGTTCCAGGCTGCAACAAATACCATAAGTGCACTAGCCACCATCCCCGGCCTAGCCAAAGGCAGTACAATGCGAGTCAAGGCCTGATAAGGAGTGCACCCATCTACCTGAGCTGCTTGCTCTAGTTCCGGTGGTATCTGCTCAAAGTAGCTCTTCATCAACCATACACTGATGGGAGTGGAGGCTGCCGAGTAGACTAACACCAACACAAGGTGGGTGTTGAGCATACCGAGCTTGAAGGCCATGTAATACAGAGCGATGGCATTGCCTAACCCTGGAATCATCTGGGTACCCAAGAGAAAGAAGAGCAAAAAGTTCTTTCCGGGAAATGAAGCCCTGGCAAAGGCGTAACCGGCCAATGAACCAAGGGTTACCGTTAGCGCGATGGTCAACACACTTACTTTCAGACTGTTATAAAACTGCTTCGGTATGCTGGATGAAAAGATCACATTCTTATACGCCTCTAAGGTCGGATTGCGGGGTATGATCGTTGGCGGAAAGATATAGATCTCCGATTGTGTCTTAAACGATGTCAAAATGGTCATTACTATGGGACTTACCATGGCGAATATGACTACTATATAGACTAGGATCAGCCCTAGGCGCTTCCAGTTCATTTGCTTTCCCCCCTAATATAAGGATTCAGAACGCAATGCGTAGTAATAGACAAGGCTAAGGGCGATATTGATCAAAAAGATCACCATGGCGATGGCAGCTCCATAGCCGATGTCCAGAAAGTTAAAGGCCTGCTGGTACATATATAGGCCGACTAACTCTGTACTTCGCAGTGGCCCACCGCCGGTTAAAGAATAGACTAATGAAAACTGGCCAAAGGCGCTAATAGATACCATGATAGTCACAATGGTGACTGTGGGCCTAATTAGCGGCAAAGTGATGTAGCGGATTAGTCCCCCAGACGAGCATCCATCGATCTTTCCGGAATCATATAAGTCCAAGGGGATCTGCTGCAGTGCAGCAAAGAGCAGCAAGAAACTGAATGCCAGGTTTTTCCATAGTGACACCATGACAATGGTGCCCATGGCCATACCTGGATAGACCAGCCACCCATAGGGGCCAAGCTTAACTGTAGCCAAAAGGCCATTGAGCAGACCTGTCCGATGATCAAGAATCCACAGCCACATGGCCGTTACAATGATCTCGCTTAAGACCCATGGCAAAAGGATGGCGGTTCTCGCCACAGAACGGCCCCTTTGGGGTATGTTTAGAACCAGAGCCAGAGCCAAACCCAGGACCACTCTCAGTACCAAGCTGGCAATCATATAGATTACGGTCCGCCCCAGTGCCCCCCAAAAAAACGGATCTGATAAGACTCTTCGGTAGTTGGCCAGCCCCACAAAGCTAGATACCGTAGTGCGCAGGCTTTCATTGCGAAAGCTCAGCCATATGTTATACAAGGCCGGGTAAAACGTCACCAACCCCAGCAACAGAAACGTCGGCAAAATCATTAAGATATACGGCCACCCTTGCTTAAGGCTGCCAGACTTACGCTCCATTTAGGTTCCCTCCCGGCAGATGGAAGGCCGCAAAAAAAGCGGCCTTCCTACACATGACCTTCAATGATATTACTTCAGAATATCTGTAGCTTTGGCCCTCTGAACTACATTGCGCTCAGCGTCATCGAGGGCTGTGGCTGGATCCTTCTGATTCATCATGACTTCCTGGATGGCAACGGCAAACTCGTCTTGGATAAGTGGGAATATGGGATCTCCCGGTTTCATATGGGCACCCTCCAACTGGCGTCCAAATACTTGGTTCCAATCAGAGGCAAACATGGTATCATCAAAAACGGATCTCCGAGTAGGCAGTCCACCGATGTCGGCACACATGGATTTCATAACTTCAGGCGACAGCATCCAGCTTACATACTCCCAGGCAGCCTGCTGCTTGGCGGGGTCGTCGGTGAGGATGCTATAGATCCACCCACCGGCTGTTGTTGCACTAGTTATGCCGTGCTCCGGGACCGGGTAAAGCATGGCGCCAACCTGACCAGGAAACTGCTTGTCCATGTTGGGAGCATGGGTGTTGTGCAAAAGCGCCATGGCGTATTGGCCTGCGCTAAAGCCCCGGGCGATATCATCCCAAGTATATGAGTAGCTCTCCCGAGGAGAAACACCGTGTTTGTATACTAAGTCATGGTACAGTTGGAGAGAAGCTAGGCCGGCTTCAGAGTTAAATGCTGGCCAACCATCTTCATCTATCAGCTCACCGCCTAGTGCCCAGAAGAAAGGAAACTGGGTAAAGGTAGTCGGGCCACCCCCACCAGTCCTGGAACCACTAATACCGATTCCCCAGATATCTATCTTGCCGTCACCGTCAACGTCCTTGGTGAGTTTCTTGGCTGCTTCTGCGAACTCTTCAAAATCCCAAGCCTCGAGGAGCTTGGGCGGGTTGATCCCTGCTTCTGCGAAAAGGTCCTTGCGATAGAGCACCGTGGCAACTCCTGTCTCGGTAAAGAGCCCATAGAGTTTCCCGTCGTAAGAGGCATAGTCTAGGAATCCATCAAAGAAATCTGCCCTGGTCTCCGGTTCAATCAACGGATCGAGTGGCTGAATCCAGCCATTCATGGCAAAGTCTTTGACCCAGTAGAGATTCAGGATACCAACGTCAGGTGCGTTGCCGGTTCTGACTGCACTGATAAACTTAGGTCTGGCCGGTACACCTTCATGGGGCTCAAACTCTAGTTTGATATTGGGGTGCTTTTCCATAAAGGCCTTATTGGCATTCTTATACCATTGTTGATCAGAATAGCCTTGTAAATCCCAAACGACCAGTTCGACTTTTTTCGCTGCCATGGCGAAGGAGTAACTTGCGAGTACTGATATAAGTACTATGCAGGCAATTAGACTGGACTTATACATCGATCTCATCTTGGCTGTTGCCTCCCTTATTTTGCGTGTTACTTTCCATCAGCTTGCAATTGCTACTTCCAGGCTCACCTCCTAGCCATCAAGCCTCATGTTCCATACGTCACAGCTATAGGATCATACGTGATCGGCGGACTGCCCAAAGCTGGGTAGGCTAGAGTCAGCCGATCGATATTTGTTAACCTGCTGGACAAAGCAGCTTAGGATCAAAAGCTCTGCTATACGTGGCAGAAACTCGAGCATCTGAAAAGAATCCTCCCAAACCCCTGTACTCAATATATACTCAGCACTACTGCCCACCTTAGAAGCCGGATAGTTGGTTAATGCGATGGTAGCCGCTCCATTGCGTCTCGCCCTAGCGAGGAATTCCGCTACCTGTTTGTTTGTCCCAGAATGGGAAATACCGATGGCTGAATCATTGGGGCCAATGAAGTCATCCGGTAGATTACCGGCCCGGGAATCTACCCAAGCAAAGGAAGGAATCCCTGCGCTCTGCAGGCGGAAAGAGAGCATTTCGGCGAGGCGAGCAGAGATAGGACCCATACCATAGACATTTACGCTGCTAGAACTTGCAACAGCCTTTGCGGAGTTGGTCAGAACATCTGGCTTCAGGACTATAGCCGTCCCCAGGATAGCCATGATGGCGGCTTGCACCGAATCATCCCAGTTATCGGCCTCTGTTATTGGTGATAGTGAAATCGATTCAGCAGCCGCGGTGGCTTGTTTTAGTATATCGCGCAAGGCAGTAAAGCCAGCAACTCCAAAGGTGTGACAGAAGCGAAATACGCTGGCTTCACTAGTGCCCGTTCGCTCGGCTAGTTGTTGAGCTGTGCACCGGGCGGCTTCCTGGGGGAATGCAAGTATGTAATCAGCTATTGCTAGTTCTGCTTCATTCAAGAAAGGTCGAGCAGATGCCATTTTGATAAAAATCTTCGCTGGCTTTGAACGGTTTACTAATAGCTCGATTAGATCTGAGGAAGGCATCGATTTTGTCACCTCAATTGGTTTTTGTGACATGACACTGTCATAAGTATAGGGCCTTGTGAGACATTTGTCAACAGATGCTCCGATTATTTCCAGTGTTAGCGTTACGCTTAGGGCAACATCCTCTCACGAGGCATTCTGGTTATGATAGGCTCTCATGCATATGGCGATTCACATATGGCATGTTTTGGAAGACAAGCAAAGGGAATACCGATCATGGGCCGACTGGTACACTCCACGGGGGTGTTGGCCATGCAAAGCGAAAAAAATGCTAGGATGACCTCTAAGGCTGGTTTTTCGCAGGCCTAGTTGCCGTTGATGGTTTTCTTCAGACACATATACTATCAAGCTTCCGTTCCTACGGGGGCTTGCTATCTAACCAGATTAAAGCAGGATTTCTCCCACCTAGTATGTAATTTCTGCAATAGATGCAAAGATGGAACGAGATAGGAGGGCTTGCCTATGATGGTAAAAACCCGAATGACTCCCAATCCTGTTACAGCTACTCCACATATGGGGGTACTAGATGCCCTAAAGATCATGCAAAAGCATAAAGTCAGGCGATTGCCGGTGTTGGAAAAGGACAAATTGGTAGGGATCGTAGTTGAGTCCGCACTGCTTAAGGTAGCACCTTCTCCAGCGACTACTTTAAGTGCCTTCGAGATCAACTACCTCCTAGCCAAGATGACCATCAAGGATGTCATGACACCAAACCCAGTGACTGTCACCCCTGAGACTCTGATTGAAGAGGCAGCGATACTTATGCGGGAGAATGTGGTAAGTGGTCTGCCGGTCCTCGATGGAGATAAGCTAGTGGGAATCATCACTGAGACAAACATCTTTGATGCTTTTATCGATTCCATGGGACTAAGGCGCAATGGCACTCGAGTCGCTATCGTAACGGACGAGGACAAGGCTGGTATTTTGGCAGATATCACTCGCATTGTCCGGGACCATGGCATCAGTATTATCAGCTTGGCGACTTTCCATCAAGCAGATGAGCAAAAGCGCTCCATTGTTCTTAGACTGGATACCACCGAGGTGGATTCGGTGCTTGAAGCATTGGAGGCCGCCGGATACACCATCGCCCACGTCGCCTACATGGCAAGCTGGACTGAAGGCAATAACAACCGTTAGCCGTCAAGCTCCAAACCCCTTGATAAGGAGATGCAAAGCACATGGCACTAGTTAGTCTTAGAGAGCTAGTTACCGATGCTTCCCGCCGGGGATATGCGGTGGGGTCCTTCAATGTTGTAAATATGGATACTTTGCAGGCCATATTGCAGGCTGCGGAAGAAAACGGCTCACCGGTTATTTTGAGTGTAGCAGAAGGCCATTTCCATTTTGTCGACCTCGATGAGTTCTCCCCTGTAATACTAAAGGCCGCAGAAAAAGCTCGAGTTCCGGTAGCTGTTCATCTTGATCACGGTCAGACGTTTCCTGCCATAGTCAAAGCTTTGCGCTCTGGGTTTACCTCCGTCATGTTCGATGGCTCCCTGCTATCACTAGAGGAAAACATCACCCGGACACGGGAAATCACGCGCATGGCTCATGCTGTCGGTGTCTCGGTAGAGGCCGAACTTGGCCACGTTACCGGCGGTGAAGGTGATGCTAGCCCTGGGGTAGCTGATCCCAGCTTATATACTGACCCAAAAGAGGCCGCGATTTTTGTCCAAAAGACGGAAGTCGATGCTTTAGCGGTGGCTGTAGGCACTGTCCACGGCATCTACAAAGGCAAGCCTGAGCTAGATATTCCGCGGCTGGCACGTATCCGGGAAGCAACTCAAGTACCTTTAGTCCTCCATGGAGGTTCGGGGCTATCCGATGCCGACTTCCAGGCAGCTATCGCCAACGGCATCGCCAAAATCAATGTCTATACAGACATGTCCCAAAGGGCTATGCAGAAAATCCGTTCTGTGGACACATTGCCACAGGAGACGGGTTTCCCAGAGTTTATGTGTTTAGTGAAAGAAGCTATGCAAGAAGCAGTCACGGAGAAAATGCAAATCTTCGGTTCCGTTGGCAAAGCCACAGGGTTTGGCAGTTAAGCGTCAAGCCCCGCAGCCGATTGCTGCTTCTTTCTACCGGGTACAAACAGATAGATGAAAAGGGCGCCGAGAAGACCCACACAGCCGCCAATGCGATAAGTGCCAAAGATACCCAACGTATCCAGAAGTCGCCCAAATACTAGATTACCTACTATCCCCGCCAGACTCCAAGAAACTGTGGCCAAGATAGCTTGGCCGGTAGCACGGAACTGGCGGGGTACTAGTGAATCCACCATCAAGACCACGGATACCTGGTAAAAAGCAAATCCTATCCCCACAAGACCCTGCAGGAATACGGCTACCCAAGGAATGGGAACCATGATGTTCACTATGGGCTTAAGTCCAAAGAGGGCGGTACTAAAAACTAATGCCGACTTATAGCCAAATCGCTCAATAACCAGGGGCGCAACTAAGAACATAGGTACTTCCACAAAAGCCATAAAGGCAAAAGCATAGCCAGTAAAACCAGTTGCAGCCCCTATGGCATCCATATAGATTGCCAGGAAATTCTCACCGGCAGCGTTGGCTGTCATGACAAGAAATACACCACCAAGAAGCATAAGCAGGGCGGGATTGGCCAGAACCGGCCTTAACTGGATAGACTCCCTAGGAGCACTCTGGGAAGATGCCTTGACATCGAACCTAGTAGCAATACCGGCGGCTATCGCCATCAATGCAGCATAGTAAAAAAACATATGGTCAAAACCTAGCATCTCATACACCTTGCCGAAAACAAATGAGGCTACGGCCATGCCAAAGGAGCCCCAGAGACGATAGTTACCGTAAGCGTCCTTGTCATCTCCCAAAACATCAAGGGCGATACTATCACATATAGGAACAATGGCACCGGAGGACATAGAGTGAAGGAGGCGTAGGATCACAAACACTAGAAACGTCCCCGCGGCAAAGGGTTGCAGGAAAGCAAGGACGGCACTAGCACCTAGGCCCAAAGCCAATACCGTGTTTTTTTGTGTTATATCTGCCAGCCTGCCCCATAGGGGCTGGGTAAGAAGCACTAACATATTACCTAAAGCCATGACAGTACCAACTTGGGTGCCGGACCAACCCAGATTCCTGGTCAGATAGAGGGTAAAAAAGGGGAACATAGAGCCGGAGGCAAAAAAGATTATAGCATACTCTAAGCTGATTAGCTTCAGCTGTTTCCGGGAATCGACATCGGCCAATGGAGTCACTGGTCTCACATCCCTATACTATTAAGCTAAGGGAGATCCTCTCCCTTCGATGGTCAACATCGAGTACCTTCACTTGCACGACATCCCCCACCGAGACTACCTCAAGGGGGTGAGTCACAAAGCCTTGGCTCATCTGGGAAATGTGGACCAAGCCATCACGGTTGACACCAATATCCACAAACGCGCCGAAATCCACCACATTGGTCACAGTGCCTGCGAGCACCATAGCAGGTTGCAGATCATCCATGGTCAATACGTCTTTGCGGAAAAGCGGTCTAGGCAACTCCTCCCGGGGGTCTCGGCCCGGTTGCCGCAAAGCCGCGATGATATCCCTGACTGTGGGTAAACCTGCACTAAGTTTCCTAGCAACTTCTTCTGCCCCGAGATCGTCTAGACCTGCCCGGAGCCAAGATAAATCCCTATCGCCGGACAAATTTTCTATGGGCAACTGAGCCAGACCCAAAATAGCCGTGGCCAAGTCGTAAGACTCAGGATGAACAGGTGTGCTATCTAGTACATTGGTGGCGCCTCGAATCCGGAGAAACCCAGCACACTGGGTAAACGTCTTCTCCCCTATGCCCCGAATCTCCATAAGCTGTTTGCGGTCACTAAAAGGCCCCTTCTCTTGTCGATACTCCACAATTCGCCGGGCCATGGTGCTCGATATCCCCGCTACGTACTGAAGCAAGGCAGGGCTAGCAGTGTTGAGCTGTACCCCAACATAGTTGACACAGGATTCAACTACCCCTTCCAGGCTCTGATTCAAGCGCTTTTGGTTGACATCGTGTTGGTACTGACCTACTCCGATGGAGCCAGGATCAATCTTGACTAGCTCAGCTAAAGGATCTTGCAGACGCCGTCCGATGGATACCGCCCCCCTAAGGGAGACATCTAGTTGGGGCAACTCTTCCCGGGCTAGATCAGAGGCAGAGTAAACAGAAGCGCCTGCCTCATTGACGATAACATAATGCAGGTCTCTATCGGACTCTTCGATGACTTCTGCTGCCAAAGCTTCCGTCTCCCGAGAAGCCGTGCCATTGCCTACCGCGATAATCTCTATGCCATATGCTGCTGCAGCAGTCAAAAGCTCTTCCTTGGCTTTTACCCAACGGTTTTGGGGAGCATGGGGATAGATAGTAAAGGTGTGAAGTAGATCACCTTGCTCATCCAGCAAAGCGATTTTACACCCCGTTCGGTATGCCGGATCAATGGCCATCACCCGTTTACCCAATATTGGAGGTTGAAGCAGAAGCTGTCGTAGATTAGTGGCAAAGACTTTTATCGCCTGCTCTTCTGCCATTTCCGTTAACTGATTCCTCAGCTCGCGCTCTATGGACGGGGCGATCAGCCTTTGATAAGCGTCAAGACAAGTGGCTTGAAGTAACGGTTGGAAAATACTTCGGGGATTGTGGATAACACGCTCCACTATGGCGGCCACTATCTTATCTACGGGTGCCACTACTGCCACATGCAGCACTTCCTCATTCTCGCCGCGATTTATGGCCAATACTCGATGGGCAGGTATCTTGCCTATAGCTTCGGAAAAATCATAGTAAAGTTCGTACTTTGTTACAGGCAGCTGATCCTCGGAGTCCGCTGGCAGGCGACAGCGAGTAGTCAACTGCCCATTTTCTTCAGTGAGCTTCCGCACTAAGGAGCGAATCTTTGGATCATCAGCTATCCACTGGGCAATGATATCCAAAGCACCAGCTTGGGCCTCTTCTACAGACTCAACGCCCTTCTCTGGCACCACGTAGGGGCTGGCGACTGCTTCAATACTGCCCTTTGTCAGCTCCTGAGCGAACACTATCTCTGCCAAAGGTAATAGCCCCTTTCCCTCTGCCATGGTGGCTCGAGTACGACGCTTGGGTCGATAGGGGCGATATAGATCCTCTATTTCTTGAAGCTTTTCCCCCTGGATAATAGCACACCTTAGCTCATCGGTGAGCTTGCCCTGCTCGTCAATGAGGCGAAGCACCTCGGCCTTCCTTTCTTCTAAGGAGCGATGGTAGCGGAGCTTCTCTTCTATAGTCCGCAGCATAACTTCATCTAGCTCCCCAGTGGCTTCTTTGCGGTAGCGGGCAATAAAAGGAATCGTATTACCTTCATCCAGCAGAGTACTAACGTTTTGCACTTGAGCTCGCTTGATAGAAAGCTCCTGCGCGATTAGGGCATAGATATCCATAGAAATCGTCATACATGACTCCCTGTCATTTGAATTTGGCAAAGGCCGCTGGCATTTCCATAACAGTGATCGAGCTGATGGGCCAATAACGCCAAACTGCTCGTCCCTCCACCAGCCGGAAGGGCACACATCCCACCAGTTGACTGCGGCTATCATGACTGTTATTGCGGTTATCTCCTAAAACAAATACACTATCGGGGGGCACCTTTATTGGCGACATGTCTCCCCTGGTTTTCTCTGATAAGTACTCTTCCTCTAGGCGCTCGCCATTGATATATACGTCGCCGCCTTGTATGGCGATCACGTCTTCAGGAATCCCGATAACTCGCTTGATAAAGTGCTCCTTAGGGTTGGCAGGATAGCGAAATACTACCACTTCTCCTCTTCGGGGAGGCCGAAACCTATAAGTGACTTTGTCAATCAAAAGCTTCTCGCCAGTATGAAGACTAGGAAGCATGGAGGGGCCGTCCACAGTAAAAGCACGTGCAATGAAGGCCATGATAAACAAAGCCAGGATTACTGCGCCTCCTACGGTCTCCAATAATTCCCGCCATAGAGGCTTTCCCTGGCCCGATGCACTGGTCACAGGCAAAACATCATCCCCTTTGTGAAGATCAAAACAAAGACGTATCCACCACAAAAGGAGGCAGAGGGTAGTTACAGCGGATGAGCAATTCGTCCCCTGTTACCCAAAAAGCCCACGTGGCGGAATACGCCGGCTGGCAAGCACTGGTCTCACCAATGCCTATACCATATACAGTCTATTCGACCGGTACTGTCAGATTCCTGCCCAACCTCACGTTATACTGGCAACCGGTCAAAGAAAGCGTCCATGTAGATTAGTCAAATTCCCACAAACAGCGCTCTCTTAGCTGATTGTAAATTCGGACAGCCTGGTAGAAGCGCTGGGGCTCACGCTCTGCCAATGCTTCATCGATCTCTTGCCGCAGCAGAATCACCCAAATAGCTAATTCCAATTGTTCTTTGAAGATATCGCTGGTCTCCTCCCCTTCAGGAGTTGGCTCAGCCTCTACCGGCAAAGCCGGATTGGGTTCCACTACGGCTAGGTACCAATCGGGGACCTCGCCGGCGAAAGAAAACTGGGTATAAAGCTTCCCATCGAAGTTATCCAATGCTTCCCAAGCCTCCATGGGGTCATTGAGACAGAGTCGACGGGTCCGCTTTACATGTCGTACGAGTCGGCCGTTGACCAAAGATACTTCTTCTTGCCGTCTAGCCCCCAGTTCCAGTTGAAAACCGATCCGTGAGCTTCCCAGTTCCGATACCAGCAGAGTATTAGCCAACATTGTCTTGTTCAGGACAAAGACCAGCTTTTCCATGAGTTCCTTGTTGTTCATGAGGCGTTGCAGAAAGACCTTACTGGACGGATCCTTCAACATCAGCTGGCTGAACTCCAGAATCGCTCGTTGCTTGGCATCCACTTTTCTCACCCCGGACCTTCCTGGTTTCTTCCTGTACTACATTTCTATGCCCCCATTTACATTACATGAACCGGATCTAGGCTCTGAATTTTCTTTTACCGTTGGCTTTGATTCTATAGTTCAATAACTAGCCCCTGAATTCCTTTTCATGAAGCTAGGCCCATCTTGGTATCTAATGGCTGCCCTCCCGGCAGCAAATTAGCCCAACATCCACCATATAATGATATGAGTAGAGCCGTAAGGAGGCTAACCATACATGCTACCCATTGATCAGCCAAACAACATTACCCAACCCAAGCTGCCAGTAATTGGCCTTGCCCTAGGAGGTGGCGGGCTACGGGGAGCTGCCCATATAGGAGTACTAGAGATATTGCAGGCCAACGGCTTACACATCGATATGATCGCCGGCACCAGCGCCGGTAGTATAGTTGCCATGCTCCATGCACTAGGTTGGACGCCCCAAGGCATGATGGACTTTGCATCTCAAATAGTAATCACCGACTATGCCGATTATGTCACTAATATCAGCACCTTATTCTTGATGGGTCTAAGAAGTATACTGGATCGGTTTTCTCTGCCCCATCGATGGTTGCCTCCTACACCTCTAGGATTGATCAGAGGTAGAACATTTAAAGAGCTCCTTGCTCGGTTGAGCGGCGAGAGAGACTTCTCCCAGATAGATTTCCCCCTCTTCGTTACAGCTACAGATATTTGCAGTGGTAGGTTGGTCTGCTTTTGCCCGCCTCGGTTTGCTCTGATGCTTGGTGGCTCCCGTCCTGAGATCCTATTTGCATCAGACTTTTCTTTGGCCGGAGCCGTTAGGGCCAGTACCGCTATTCCCGGCATTTTTCAACCGGAAAGATGGCACCACCGACTATTAGTAGACGGCGGGGTGAAGAATAATGTCCCATCCGACCTTCTGCGCTGGGCTGGCGCTGATTTTGTCATTGCCGTCGATCTCGGCTTTGCCTCTCACCCCGATGGCGAAATCGATACCATCTTGGAGATCCTCCTACAGTCTTTGGATATTATGGGCCAGACCAGTACCGAAATCCGCTTAGAAAAAACTGCAGATGTAGTCATCCAACCCCAAGCCGGTAGTGCCGCTTTGACGGAAGTTGAGAAGCTACCGGCAATCATCGAGGCGGGGCGCCAGGCAGCCATTGCAGCCTGGCCCCAGATTGCTCTGCTTCTAAGGAATTTCGGCAGAAGGCGTCTTCCCACTGCCAGAATGTAACAAAGCGGAGCAGAGCTGTTCGCCTTGACACCTGAAAGCTACTAACGTATACTTGCAATACGAACAGTTGTTTGCAGAATGCTAGTTCGCAACTATGGCAGGTGACGAGATTTGACTCCACTGGTAGCGTACATCCGTTTACACCATTTTTATGCACTGCTAGAAGCTAAAAGTCAACGCCATCTTTGGCAGACGCCCTTTGTGGTTGTCCGCAATCAAAAGATCATCGATGTATCTTCCAAGGCAGCTAGATTAAACATCCATACTGCCATGGGGCTTCGGCAAGCCCGCCTCATCTGCCCTGATTTAACAGTAGTAGAAGCTAAAGTAGACCCTTTACCTATGGCAGAGAAGTTTTGGGATGTCTGTGCCGAGCTGACTCCTTTAGTAGAACCTGAAGACCATCAGAGCGTCTTTTTAGATCTGTCTGGCTTAGGCGAACCCTTGCACATAATCGAGCGAGCTGCTAGGTATTTTCATTTACAGCTCCCCTTCCCCTGGCAAATGGGTATAGCTTCAAACAAGTTAATAGCTAAGATCGCCTACCGAGAGATAACTAAGCCTGAGCATGATTTATCGGAAAAGAGATCTCTAACTTGGATCCGGGGCCGCGGCCAGAGCTCTTCCTTCCTACTAGAAGAAAAGGTCAGCCATCGCCAGCCCAAAGGCACTAACTACCTGTTTATTCCCCCGGAGGATGTGAAAGCTTTCTTGGCTCCCTTACCAGTAAGCCGTCTGTGGCCTTGGCCGGAGAAAATACACCAACAACTGCAAAATCTCGGGATATATACCATCGGTCAATTGGCCGGGGTACCCCCTTTGCAGCTGGAACAGCAGCTGGGGGAAGTGGGAAGACAGCTCTTTACCGGAGCCCAAGGTATAGATTCTACTCCCGTACAGGGGCTTTATCCTCGTCAAACAGTGCAAAGCTATTTTCACTTACCACCGGAAGCAGAAGGCTGTCATGATTGGGAGACATTAGCTGGACACTTGGTGCCCATGATGGCAGATGCCACAGCTAAACTGCGCAAACAAGCCCAGGTTTGCACCCGGCTTCGCATATTGGTGCAATACCATGGCTGCCCGCCAGAGAGCTGGGATAAACAGCTTAAAAATGAACTACAGACAGAAGACCGCCTGCTCTCGATAGCACAAAGCTTACTGATGAAAAAGGCCTGGCCAGCCCCGATTATCGGTGTGCGGCTCATGCTCATGGATTTAAAACCCGCACCCTTGAATCAGGGGGTCTTAGTGCCGCATATGTTAAGATTGCGGCATCCATCGGAATTGCAGCAGATTATGGACTTACTGCAGGCTAAATTTGGCAAAGATAGTATTTTTTTAGCTGCTGATATGACTATTCCCCGCCGCGAACGCATGCTGCAGTTGCTTGCGGGATACCAATAAACTACACAAGGGGTAATCTACCTTGGCTCGTCGTGTGAAAGCACCTGTTCAAGTTACCTGCCAGGGAGAGCAGCCCATCGCTTTCCTATGGCAAGGGCAACTCTATAAGATAGTTAACATCATCGAAAGTTGGAAGGAGTGTGGTGAATGGTGGGAAAAAGCCCCGGAGATTACGGTTTACCAAGTGCTCACCGCAACTCAAGGGCTTTATGAACTCCACTACCAAGCTACTGGTCAGTGGCTGCTATATAAAATTTATGATTAGATGACCATGGGCTAGCTGCGGGCTAGAAGACCTAATCGATCTTGGAAGCGCTCTAAGGTAGGTATAGCTAGAGGCTCTGCCTTTTTTCTGCCATCCGACAAAATGTCCTCGATAACACCGGGCTCAGATAGCTCAGCAAACCGCTTCTGGATAGGAGTAATGGTCTCTACTACCACTTCGGCCAAATCTTCCTTAAACTTACCATAGCCGCTACCGGCGTACTTATCCTGGATTTCTTCTAGGGAGTCACCGGAGCAAAGGGAGTAGATAACCATCAAGTTGGAGACAGCCGGTTTGTTTTCTTCGTCATAGTAGATCTCCCGTCCCGAATCGGTAACTGCCGATTTAATCTTCCGTCGGATTGCATCAGGCGGATCTAGTAAGGCGATATTACCCCGAGGGTTTTCAGCAGACTTGGACATCTTTTCCATGGGATCCTGCAGATTCATGATCCGACCACCCGCAGCCCTAGGTGGGATATATGGTTTTGGCACTTTGAAAATGGCTTCGTCAAAGCGATTATTGACACGAACCGCTATATCTCTGGCCAGCTCTAGGTGCTGCTTTTGATCATCACCTACCGGGACTTCGTCGGTCTGGTATAAGAGAATATCTGCCGCCATCAACACTGGATAAGTGAGAAGGCCGGAAGTAACAACTTCCTGCTTAGCGGCTTTGTCCTTATATTGGGTCATGCGCCGCAACTCACCATCGTAAGTAGTGCATTCCAAAAGCCAACTCAACTCGCTGTGAGCCGGTACATGGGATTGCACAAAAATTGTAGCCTGCTTAGGATCAATACCACAAGCTACAAAAATCCGGGCTACATCTAAAGTCCGCTGGTATAGTTCTTTGGGATCTTGCGGTACTGTTAAAGCGTGGAGATCAACTACGCAAAATAAACATTCCGCCTCGTGCTGTAGCTTCGTAAAATTACGTAGAGCTCCCAGGTAATTGCCAAGAGTCAGAGAGCCGCTAGGTTGTACACCTGAAAAAACTCGTTTCATAATACGCGGTGCTGGTGACTGTGGTCTTTGCACCTTATCCCCTTTCACAGTTCCTGATATTTATGTTGCCCTCATATATAAGGGCGCCATGTAATGGTCAACCTTAACTGATTTTGCCATAAAACTAGAGAAGTCCTGCCCGAATAGAGACTTATCCCTGGATTTTGCAGTAAAGCGAGGTGCCTTAGTTGGATTTTATCCATCTCCACGTTCATTCACCCTTTTCTTTTCTCGATGGCGCTACTCCTTTACCTACTTTACTAGAGCGGGTGGCGGAGTTTGGATCGTCGGCACTAGCTATTACTGATCATAACAATGTAAGTGCCGCAGTTCAGTTCCATAAATTGGCCATGTCCATGGGTATTAAGCCTATTCAAGGAGTAGAACTCTCTTTAGAAAACGGCCATCACCTGGTGGTTTTGGCTCAAAATCCCAAAGGCTACGCCAACCTATGTAAGCTGCTCAGCTTAGCCTACCAAGCTGGTGATCGTCTAAATCCCCAAGCACCCTTAGCAGCTTTAGAAGAGTACAGCCAGGATCTGATTTTGCTGTCCGGCTGCCGCCGAGGGGAAGTCCCTGCTTTGATATTACAGGGCGATATCCAGGCTGCCGAAAGGGCAGCCCAGATGTATATCGATATGGTCGGCCGAGACAATTTTTATCTGGAGCTGATCTGGGATTTCTTACCCCATGTCCACCGGCTAAATGAGGCTTTAGTACAGCTAGCTGCAAAGCTAAGGGTAAAGGTAGTAGCCACCAATAATGTCCATTATGCCGATAAAAGAGATTTTCCTCTCCATGACACCCTCACCTGTATCCGCACCTTAACCCAGGTAGAGGATGTTCATCCCGAAAGAAGTCTTAACGCGGAGAATTATCTCAAGTCCCCGGCGGAGATGGCCCGGCTCTTTGCAGAATATCCAAAGGCCATAGCCTCTACCCAAGAAATCGCTCAGCGATGCCAGCCGGCTTTGGATCTAACAAGACACCTCTTCCCCGCCTTTCCCGTCCCCACGGGGCAATCGGCGGCTGCGTACTTAAGAGAGCTCACTCACCAAGGAGCAATTAGGCGTTATCATACGATTACTCCCCCTATCCGGGAAAGGCTAGAACACGAGCTATCGATTATTACCCGGCTCCAAGTGGAAGATTACTTCTTGGTAATGTGGGATATCGCTTGTTTCGCCCGGCAAAATGGCATTCGTTACGCCGGCCGAGGCTCAGCCGCCGATTCTGCAGTAGTCTACTGTCTAGGGATCACCGAGGTTGATTCCATCACCAGAGGCCTTTTATTTGAACGTTTTTTGAGCCTGGAACGGGCCCAAAAACCAGATATAGATATAGATTTTGATGCCCGTTATCGCGATCATGTCGCCCAATATGTCTATGACAAATATGGCATGGAGCATGTAGCCTCAGTCTGCACTTTTAATACCTTTAGAGCCCGTTCTGCCCTAAGGGATTTTGGTAAGGCTTTAGGCTTTCCTGCGGCAGAGGTAAACAGCCTAGCCAAACGCTTCCCCCACGTACCGGCCGATGCCATTCAAGCTGCTATGGGCAAATTCCCAGAAATTCGCAAGAGCTCTATACCAATCTGGAGATACCGACAACTCTTTAGGCTTTGCGAAAAGGCTGCGGGATTTCCCAGATTTATCGGCACCCACCTTGGTGGACTGATCATCTGTAAAGAGCCCTTGACCACCGTCACTCCATTACAGCCCGCGGCCAAGGGTGTACTGATCACCCAATTTGATAAAGACGATGTGGAAGATCTTGGGCTTATCAAGCTTGACCTTTTGTCTTTGCGCACCCTTTCTGCAGTGGAAGATACCGTGGAATCCATCAATTTATCGACCAGCAAAACAGGTGCTCCTAGCTTTTGCTATGAAGCCATCCCCCTAGATGATACCGCCACTTATCAAAGGCTTAACTCGGGCAAAACTATTGGGGCATTTCAATTGGAAAGTCCTGCCCAAAGAGCGCTTCAAGCCCGGCTCGCAGCAGATAACATGGAGGATATTATAGCAAGTGTCGCCCTAATTCGCCCCGGTCCTATTCAAGGCAATATGGTAGAGCCTTTCATCGCCCGGCGTCATGGTCAGGAAAAGCCGACTTACGTGCATCCTGCCCTAGAGCCCATTCTCGCCAAAACCTATGGCGTTGTCTTATATCAAGAGCAGGTAATTCAGATCGCTACTACTATCGCCGGCTTTACACCGGGAGAATCGGATCGGTTGCGGCGGGTGATGACCCATTTTCGCTCACAAAAGGAAATGGATGCCATTGGCGAGGAATTTATCGCTAAGGCCATCGCCAACGGAGTGGAGCCTGAAGTCGCCAAAACTATCTTCTCCTACATAGTAGGATATGCAGGCTATGGCTTTTGCGAAGCCCATGCCGCTGCTTTTGGTGACACAGCATACAAGACAAGCTATCTTTTAGAACACTATCCGGCCCATTTCTATGCAGCCATCTTAAGCAACCAGCCCATGGGTTTTTATCCGCCCAACACTATTTGCCTGGAAGCCCGGCGTCGCAACATACCTATACTGCCTCCTGATATAAACATCAGTACCCATCAGTTTACCGTAGAAGAGTTGACATCCCAGGACGCAGGTAAGCATGCAGCGGCAACTAGCCCTAAGCTCGGTATTCGTGTCTCTTTAGCCCAGGTCGCCGCCATGGATAGTCGGTCGCTCCAAGAGATCTTAAGTACGCGCGCAGAAGAACCTTATAGCTCCTTAAGGGATTTTTGCCAACGCACGCATCTAAAGACTGACATTATCACCAATCTAATCCTCTGTGGGGCATTTGATAGTTTGCACCCTAACCGGCGGCAACTGCTTTGGGACTTGCCGCGGATCCAAAAGCTTTCCGCCAGGCTGTTGCAACCGTCACTTTTCCCCGACGAATTAGAAGAGACCTTCCGGTCGGATAGTGAATATCAGGTACCGGACTTCTCTCCTAAGGAAAAATTCATCCACGAATACTCAGTCCTAGGGTTGAATGCCGGTACCCATCTGATGGCTTTTCTCCGCCCTAAGCTCAAACAGCAGCACATAGCCAGTAGCCAGGAGTTAGAAGTCTGCCCTCCGGGGGAAAACGTCAGTGCTGCAGGCATCGTCATTCGGCCCCACCGCCCTCCCACCAAAAGTGGGCGCACTGTAGTTTTTCTAACTTTGGAAGACGAGTTTGGCATGATCGATGTAACTATCTTCGAAGACATGTATCAAAAATATGGACACATCATCTTCACCAAGCCAGCTCTGATTATCCGAGGAAGGCTCGAACAAAGGGGTAATGCAAAGAGCATTATTGCCAGGCGGGTAGAGGCCCTCTCACTTTCCCAGTATAGCTACTAGCTCTTCATGTACTCGTCCATTTGACGCTAAGATTTCGCCGGCGAATAAGTCCAATTCACCGCCGTCAAAATGAGACGCCGTGCCTCCGGCTTCTGTGACTATGAGACTTCCCGCAGCAATGTCCCAAGCGTTAATACCCCTCTCCCAATAGGCCTCTCCCCGGCCACAAGCTACATAGCAGAGATCGAGGGCAGCAGAGCCATTAATCCGCACGCCTTGGGAGAGTCTCTTGATTTGTCGGAAGTTCTCCATGTTATCATACCGGGTCATATCATAGGGAAAACCTGTGAGAAAAAGGCCGCCTTGCACATCATCGTTTTCGGAGACTTGGATCTTATGTCCATTCAAATACGCCCCACCACCGAGTGTGGCTGCAAACATCTCCTCCGATACTGGATTATACACAATACCCATCACCGAGCGTCGCTCTTTAACCAACGCTACTGATACAGAATAATGGGGAAAACCATGGGCAAAGTTGGTAGTTCCGTCTAGGGGATCTATAACCCAAGCATATTCCGCATCTTCGCCCCCCAGCCAGCCGCTTTCTTCACCAAGGATGCTGGCTTTTGGGAAGGCCTTGACAAGTGCTTCCTTGAGGTACTCTTCCGATGCTCTGTCGGCATCTGTGACCAAATCGATTCTCCCTTTATGGTAGATGGAGAAACCTGCTTCTGCCTTGCTTAGCAGTATCTCTCCCGCTTGTTTGACGATATCCTTGACCTTTTC
>JAAYRF010000098.1 GCA_012518905.1 Bacillota bacterium
CGATAGGCAAAGCGTTCAATGACAGCTCCTAGGATTGCGGTTGCCAGTACTGCGCCAATGGCCATGGCAAGCAGTACCAGGCCCGGCATGGATATTTCCCCACTGCGTCCAAAAACAGCCAAAACCCCCCAACCGGCAAAGGCTCCCACCATGAAAACGTCTCCATGGGCGAAGTTAAGCATTTTCAACACGCCGTAGACCATGGAGTAACCAAGGGCCAAGAGAGCATAGACACTTCCGAGTGTAAGACCATTGACGATCTGCTGGGGGATTTGAGCAATTAGTTGTTCCATTTTCTCACCTCCATTGGCTGTTTAGTGTCACCCATGGTTGGTTGTATTCTAGGTTAGGGCATAATATTTCAGCTTCGCAAGGCGAGGGGGCCTCTGGCAAGTCATTCCCACTTGAGAGCTTCCCGGGATAGAGTGCTTGCGGTAACTTGCCACAGAGGCCCACCCACGATTATCCATCTAGCTTTCTGGCACTATGGCCGGGACTTCTTCTACTTGCACAAATTCTCCGTTTTGCACTTGGTAAACAAAGATACTGGCTCCTACAACATCACCCTTGGCATCGAGGCCTATGGGAAATCCGAGGATGCCTTGATAGTCTTTGGTTTCACCTAGGGCTGTCAGTACATTGGCTCGGTTGATCTTCATTGGATCGGAGGCTGCTCGCCGGGCAGCGTCGATGAGTATGTTGGCTGCCTCATATGACTGGCCACCGAATACGCTCATGGCGCCGTATTTTGCTTCGAACTCCTTGATGAATTCTTCTGCTTCAGGGACTTCCCGGATGTCTTTTCCTATAGAGGTGACATACATACCTTCGGCAAGCCCAGCAGCGCCGTCGATCAGCTGATCCTTTTCCTTAAGTCCATCTCCGCCCATGAAGGTGGGCTTGAGTCCAAGGCCAACGGCCTGCTTGATTAGGCTCGCCGCTTGGGCTGGGTTAGCAAGACCCAGGTAGAGAAGATCAGGCTCAGATGTTTTGACCCGAGTCAGGATGGGGGAGAAGTCTCGGTCTTCAAAGGTGATTTGTCCACGGAGCACCTTTACATCCATACCTTTAAGAGCTGACTCCACTTGATCGGAGAGTCCTTGGCCATAGGTTGTCTTATCATCGATGATGTAGATTGTCTTAGCGCCAAGTGTCTCAGTGATAAAACGGGCCGATGCGGGTCCTTGGGCATCATCCCTGGGGCAGATGCGGTGCATCACTTTATAGCCCATTTCAGTTAGATTCGGTAATGTTGCAGATTGACTGATGATGGCAAGGCCAGCCCTTTGATAAGTGGGGAGTGCAGCTTGTACGGTGGCACTGTTCATCGGACCGACCACGCCAATCACTGCTCGATCCATGGCAAGCTTTTCTGCAACCAAAATAGCCTTCGATGGATCTGCCCCATCATCTGCTTCTACGATCTCAATCATACGCCCATGGATGCCGCCGGCGGCATTGGCTTCTTCCACAGCCATTTTGATGGCATTAAGACCATCAAGGCCGATCTTGGAGACATCTCCGGTGTAAGGCCCTGCAGCTCCGATCTTGATGGGAGAGAGTTTTTCACTGCCGAGTACCGTGGTTGTCATTAGCAGCATCGCTACTATTGCAACCAAAACAAACATCGCCTTCACTTTGCTCAGGGGACTTCTTAACATGGTAATGGCCTCCTCTTGTCAAGTTGGAGGAAAGGTTCGCGTCGCTCTTTACCTTCTGGCCCTTGGGCCGTGGCTTGAGGACTACGCATTGGGTTGCCCAGAGGTAACTCAGCATTGCTGCTGAAAGCAAAAAGCCCGTCCCTGAAGGGACGAGCTTATATCTCGTGGTGCCACCCTAATTGGATAGGCCTGTGCCTATCCCACTTTTCCAGGGTACGGCCGTTTATCTATGTAAAGGCGATACCCCTGCCCGGTAACGGGGGCTTCCGGCGGAGCCTACTAAGCAACATGCACTGGCCGTGTGCCGTTCAGCTTGCGACTCAGAGGCCCACTCACCACACCCCACCCGCAGGGCTTTCACTATCCCCCGCTCGCTTAGGGTCGGTTTGCCTGTGGTGATCTTCCCCATCAACGTCTTTCCGTCCATACATGATTTAGTTTGATGCAATAGTACACCTTATCTGGTGAGTTGTCAAGGGGTGATTTACGGCTTTTACGGTTTAGCAGATCTCAATCACCCCCAAGGAAATATCAACCACTACAGAAGGAAAAACACCCAAGAGAAGTGAATAAGGGGAATACACACATAACAGCAGATAGATCAGGGAATACAGATAACCATTACACAACCGACACAAATTGCGTGGTGGCTGAGTGAAACGGTTATCCGCGGTTGGTAGGCTGCGTACAGCTTCGATTGGGTCAGCCACCAGGTTAAGACACTCCCGTGCTGCCCGGGGAGGGGTGGTGATATAAGCGGCGGATCTTAAGCTAACTTGATGTTCGAGGGCAAGAGGATGAGTGCACATCATGAGAATTCAGGGAGGAATTTTGGATGAAAAGAATGCTATTTGTCTTGGCATTGGTGATTGTCATCGCGTTGCCGGCCTTTGTGCAAGCAGCACCTGTGGAGCTAGAATGTGTCGCCTTTACGTGCCAGGATCTTCAGAATCCCTTCTTTAAGCTGATGGGTGATGCTGTTCGTAAGGCAGCCCGGGACATCGGTGGCGATAAGGTCCGTGTGCTGGTTGAATCTGGTGACAATGACCTAAACAAGCAGTTCCAGCAGATCGATGACTTTATCGCTGCAGGAGCCCAGATCATCGTTTTGAATGCGTGTGACAGTGAAGGTATCGCCCCGGCAGTAAGAAGAGCTAAAGAGGCGGGCATCGTGGTCATTGCATCGGACGTTACCGCTGCTGGCGGTGTCGACGCCACTATGACCAGTGACAACTTCCAGGCCGGATACATTGTAGCCAAATATATCGCCGAAAGACTTAATGGTGAGGGCAATGTTGTGGCTATAGTAGGCGATCCTGTTTCCGCTTCACTGGATAGGAAGAATGGTTTCGATGCCTGCATGGCAGAGTACCCCGGTCTGAAGGTGCTATCTGATACTCAAAATGGTAAGGGCAGACGTGAACTTAGCATGAACCTCATGTCCGACCTACTGACAGCTTTCCCCAAGATCGATGCTGTATGGGGAGTTAATGATCCAACGGCCCTTGGAGCAGAGCTAGCCATCAAGCAGGCTAAGCGGGCTGATGAGATGTTCGTCGTAGGTGTCGATGGTTCACCAGACGCTGCGGAATCTATGAAGCTTCCAGACAGCATTTTCGCCGCTTCATCCGCCCAGGATCCATACTATATGGCTTATCATGCTGTGGAAGTTGGTTGGGACATCATGAACGGTAAGGCACCGGAGATTGAGACGGAACTTATTCCAGTTAGGCTCATTACCCAAGAGGATGTAGCCAAAGGTTATACAGGGTGGGCAATCCCAGAAGACTAAAGACTAGACTGCTTGCTGGAGAGCTGCCTTCTGCAGGCAGCTCTCCTCAAGCTATATCGTGGCAGAATAACTAGTACATTTGGGGGTCATGAGTTGGCGCACGATAATGTATTATTGCAGATTAAGGGAGTGTCTAAACAGTATCCCGGCGTACAAGCTTTGAAAGATGTCTCATTTTCCATCAATAAAGGTGAGATCCACGCTGTAGTGGGCGAGAACGGTGCCGGCAAAACTACCCTCATGAAGATCTTAAGCGGTGCAGAGCCCATGACTTCAGGAGGATTAGTGCTGGACGGTAGAGAGATCAACCTGATCGGCATCAAAGAGGCCATCGACTTAGGGATCAACCTGATCAGTCAGGAACTGAATATCGCTCCGGACATGACAGTTTATGAGAACATCTTTACCGGCAGCGAAATCAGTCAGTATGGGATACTCAACCGCAAGGCAATGAGAGAAGCAGCCAATCGCTTACTGGAAAGCCTCGGTGCAGCCTTCGGCGCGCATGTTTATGCCGGGGAGCTCAGTATCGCTGAACAGCAGCAGGTGGAGATCGCCAGGGCGCTGCGGCACAACGGCAGAATCCTGATCATGGATGAACCTACTGCGTCCCTTAGCGATAGAGAGACAGCCCGACTTTTGGAGGTTATCAGGGGGCTACGGGATCGGGGCATCAGCGTGATATTCATTAGCCATAGGCTGCCCGAGGTTCTGCAAATAGCCGATGCCGTTACAGTCCTCAGGGATGGTATGTATATAGGTACTGCACGGGGCGAGGAAATAAACGAAGAGATCGTCGTCAAGTGGATGATCGGACGCGCCTTATCTGATTATTATCCAGATAGAGCTAGTGTCGACGCCGCCCAGAAGAATTATTTTGTTGTGCAAGGCTTCGGTGACAATGAAGAAGTCTTTGATGTCTCCTTTTCCGCAAAGAAAGGTGAGATACTGGCCATCACCGGTCTGGTCGGAGCTGGCCGTACAGAGCTAACCAACATGATTTTCGGTATTACTCGCAAACAGACTGGAACCCTGTATCTCAATGGGGAAAGGGTAGAGATCAATGAACCTGTTGATGCCATAGAACAAGGGATTGGGTATGTCCCCGAGGATAGAAGAGCCCACGGGCTTTTTTTAGAGCTATCCTGTGCGGAGAATATCGTGATGAATGTGATGGATACGGAGCCTATCTCCAATGGGTGGATTCTTAATCTAAAGAAACTAAGTGAAGTTGCTGAGAGAGCTGTCTTGGATAGGAATATCCAAACCCCGGATATTGATCGGGAGGTCATGTATTTGTCCGGGGGCAATCAGCAAAAAGTCCTGCTCGCTAGATGGCTGGAGGCTAAGCCGGAAGTGCTGATCTTAGATGAGCCGACCCGGGGCATTGACGTTGGCGCCAAAAGCGAGATATACCAGCTCATCAGCGAATTAGCTGCTGCGGGCGTAACCATCATCCTTATCTCTAGTGATTTGCCAGAGGTTATCGGCATGGCCCAGCGGATCTTAGTAATGCGTGAGGGGAGATTGGTGACGGAGATCTCCAGTCAGGAAGAGTTTACGCAAGAGAACATTCTGGCCTATGCCTCTGGAATCAAGGTTCCAGACTACGCATTCGAATACGTGGAAGGGAGATAGCATAGTGGTTGGGACGGATATTTTGGCAAAGGAAAGAAGAAAGAGGATCGTAAGGAACCTAGGTATTCTACCCATTATGCTGGCGGTCTTTGCTGCTTTCTGGATATTGACACCGA
>JAAYRF010000099.1 GCA_012518905.1 Bacillota bacterium
AGAACGACAGCGAATAGGGTCGGCTGCCCCAACAAGTTGGGGTGAGCCCTCTGCCTGCACCAGGAGGTGGATTGTCTTGTTTGTAATACCAGATGCAGGTAAGAAGCCTATCAAAGTATGGCTCCGGGACAGATCGGAAGTCGACGATCTGTGCATGCAGCAAGCCACCAATTTGGCTAATTTGCCCTTTGCTTTCCGACACATAGTTCTTTTGCCTGATTGCCATACAGGCTACGGCATGCCCATCGGTGGGGTGTTGGCAGCTTTGGATGCCATTATCCCCAACGCCGTCGGCAATGACATCGGTTGTGGAGTGGCTTTTGTCCATACCAATGTACCAGCTAAATTACTGAGTGAGATAAGAACCAACAGTGGAACCCTGGCAGAGAGCATAGTAGGAGATATTATGCGGAGTATCCCCACGGGTTTTCGCCATCATAAACAGCCACAAAGATCATCAGTGCTCGATGGTTTTAGCCCACCACAGCCAAGAATGGCCAATCTGGAAAAGGAACTGGAAAGAGGATACTATCAATTGGGAACATTGGGCGGAGGCAATCATTTTATAGAGCTACAAGAGGACGATGACGGCAATCTAGGGATTATGGTGCACTCCGGGTCTCGCAATCTAGGATTGCAGATTTGTAGAGCATACAATAACAAAGCCAGAGAGTTTAATGCCAAGCAATCTTCACCGGTGCCGCCCCAGTGGCAGCTAGCTTATTTGCCCACGGATCATCCCGAAGGCAAGGCATATATCAAGTGGATGAATATGGCCCTAGACTTTGCCAAAGAGAATCGGCATCTGATGATGGAGCGGGTACAAGAAATCGTATTTGAGAATCTGGCAAAACATGCGGGAGTGCGGGATGTTGATCTTGACCTTGCGATCAATGCCCATCATAACTATGCTGCTAAGGAGACCCACTTCGGTGAAGATGTCTGGGTACACAGGAAAGGGGCCATAAGGGCCCGCAAAGATGAGTATGGTATCATACCTGGCGCCATGGGTTCTTTTAGCTATATCGTAAAGGGCAAGGGTAATTCAGAGTCCTTTCACAGCTGTTCCCATGGGGCTGGCCGGGTGATGAGTAGGAAAGAAGCTATCCGGCAGTTCGATGTGCAAGAGGTAGTGGAGGATCTAAAAGCTCGAAATGTCACCTTAGGCAAACGGAAAAGGTCCGATGTTGCTGAAGAATCAAGGTGGGCCTATAAAGATATAGACGAAGTGATCGCTAATCAGAATGACTTGGTTGAACCAGTATTGAGACTTAAGACAGTGGCGGTAGTAAAAGGTTAGCCCAAAAGCCGATTATCCATGGTAGATAAGTTGATATGGGTAGATCAAAATACCAGGGCACATCATGTGCCCTGGTATTTGCTGAATATGCCTCGGGACTATCCTTCCAGTGCTGCCAATATGGCTTTACTAAAGGGCACTAAATCCCGGGGGGTTCTGGAAGTGATAATGTTTCCATCGGTGACCACTTCTGCATCGATCCAGTTGGCACCGGCATGGACGAGATCATCTTTGATAGCTACATAGGATGTTACCTTCTTGCCCCTCACTACATCGGCAGAGACCAAAAGAGAAGGCCCATGACAGATGGCCGCGATAACCCCGCCCCGCTCATTGGTCTTCTTCACCAATTCCACCATCTCAGGATAGACCCTCAAGCGATCTGGAGCCCATCCCCCAGGCACCACGACCCCATCCCAGTCCTGGTCCTTACCATCTTTGCGGCACATGGTAGACTTGATGGGATATCCGTGCTTACTTAGGTACACTTCATTGGCTTCCGGGCCGACTACATTGACATCGCAGCCAGCTTCCATGAGGCGTAGGTATGGATACCAAAGCTCCATATCCTCGTATTCCCGTTCCACCAAGATAGCGACTCGCTTCACGTTGGCCAACATAGGACACTCCTTTCTTATAATCTCACTAGGTAAGTCATATTTCGCCGTGCTGCCAGCATTTCCTGCACGATTGACATTTGTCCAGGTTGTCTGGTCAGATGGCCAGTAAGGCCGGCTCCTTGTCAACCCTACACGGTATGGTCATGGTATGGTTTTCGTAATTTCTTAGTATAGCGTAATCATCGTTAAGCTCTACTAACTTGGATCGGCAGAGCGGTATTTTGCCAATGGGGCTGTCCACAATAAACTGCGGGACAGCAAAACCAGTAGTATATCCCTGTAGCTGATCAATAAGATCAAGTCCCGTGGTTAGTGGTGTCCAGAAGTGCTCTGTTCCCACTATGCGATCGCACTGATAGAGATAGTAGGGCCGAATGCGCATTTTCAAGAGTCCATGGAGCAGGCTTTTCATTGTATCTCGATCATCGTTGATACCTTTTAGCAGCACGCTTTGGTTACCGACGGGGATTCCGGCCCTAAGCATCCTATCTGCGGCCTTGGCAGCTTCTTCTGTAAGCTCTTTGGGGTGGTTAAAATGGGTGTTGACCCAGATGGGGTGGTATTTGGCCAGCATATCACAGAGCTTATCGGTAATCCTTTGCGGCAATGTGCAAGGTGTCCTTGTGCCCAAGCGGATGATCTCCACATGGTCAATGGAACGCAGTGCCTTGATGATGCGTTCTAGCTTATCATCAGAAAGGATGAAAGGATCACCACCGGTCACTAAAACGTCTCTGATGGACTCGGTTTTTCTGACATACTCTATCCCTGCCTCGATGGCTTGCCAGGTAGTACGCTGTACCGGCTGGCCGACGAAGCGCTTGCGGGTGCAGTGGCGGCAGTACATGGCACACTCAGAACTGACTGTAAAAGCCACCCTATCTGGGTAACGGTGAATCAAACCAGGAGTGGGAGACTGACTCTCTTCCTGGAGAGGATCTTGCATACCACTGTTGTTCTGCAGTTCCAGGATGGAAGGTATGGCTTGCATTCTGATGGGACAATGGGGGTCGTGTTTATCCATAAGGGAGGCGTAGTAAGGAGTTATGGTCCAGCGAAATCGTGTCTCGGCGGCAGTGATTTCCAGGGCCTCCTGATCACTTATATCGACATACTTACGCAAGGAGGAGATATTTGAAATCCTGTTGGTCATTTGCCATTGCCAGGTATCTAGTGTTTCCATAGTTAGCCGAGAGCGGCCTCCTTCAAGTGATATTCACTCTTAAGATATCTATATCGTTCCAGAGCTGCTTGGAGAATGGCATCGATTAGGCTCACAAAGTCCAATCCAGCTGCTTGTGCCTGTAATGTTAAGAGACTAACCTTAGAAAGACCGGGTAGGGGATTAACCTCTAGAAAGCGAGGATTACCCTCTCCATCAAGTCGAATGTCGATTCTGGCTACATCTCGACACTGAAGAGCGTCGAAGATGTGTAGAGCCATGGCCTGTATTTTTTCACGCAGTATAGGTTCAACTTCGGCCGGGCAGGAAAAGCGCTCTAAGTTGCCGTTTTTTGTCTCAAAGGAGTAGACGAACTCACCATCTTGGGGACACTCCTCGCCGGGCAGAATCTCCATCACGGGGAGTATACGGGGGTTTTGGTTGCCAATGATGGCCACGGTAAACTCCCGCCCCGGTAGGAATTCCTCAACTAAAGCAGGCTGCTGGTAATTGGTCAGAAGCCAATCAAGCTTCTCCGTAAGCTCAGCATAGCCACTGATTCGGGACCAGTTGCGGATGCCTTTGCTGGACCCTTCGGCGTTGGGCTTGATGAAGACAGGGTACTTTAGCTCGGCCAATCGAGGATCCCCTGCGCTGGTGATTGTCACGCCCTTGGCTACAGCAATACCGGCGGCTGCAGCTGCTATTTTGCAGAGGGACTTGTCTAGCGTAAGCCCGAGAGTCAAAGGATCCGAGCCAGTATAGGGAATGCCATAGAACTCCAATAGGGCCGGGATCAATGATTCTCGGTTGCGGCCAGACCAGCCTTCGGCGATGTTAAACACAATATCCAGCTGATGATTGGCCAGCTGTACCGGTAAGCTGAGGTTATAGGGGAGAGTGACGACATTGTGGCCTAGTTGCTCCAAAGCTGTCTTAATACCGTCCACTGTCTCCTCGGACTCATACTCCGCACTGGCATCTTCATTGAAACGCATTTCCTTGGGACAATCGGATTTGAGATTATAGGTTAACCCGATTCTCAAGCCCATGGGTACCACCCTTGTCTATCACATGATTGAGGCTAGATGCCTCCAATTCATTCACATTCTACAGCCCAGGGTGGACAGTGTCGATGTGCTGTTTGGGCGGTTTTGATTGCTTTTGACCGTCATGAACCATCGTTGCCTGTGTGCATGGTTACGACGGGGTATGACGTGATATTTCGCGTCGTAGCTAGTTAGGACATGCGGCAATGGCTGGGCCAATATGTAGTTTTGGACAAATGAAAAAAGTAGCTGTGGGCTAGCCCTAAGCTACTTCATGAAAGGTCATAGGAAAGATAAACAAGAATCAACCGGAGATAGTGGGATCCCGGGTTTTGTCTGTTCCTTCGGGGCACTCACCGGTTGGTCGCGGCATGGTCTGAAAGCGGCGGCCAAGATAGAAGGCTCCGATCAAAGATACAGCACCGGTAAAAAGGAAGATGTATCCGAGGCCGTACTGACCTCCTACCCAACCGGCAACCAACGGTCCGATAAGCCCCCCGAGCATTCCGGCCGATTGCTGCACTCCATAAGCTCTTCCCCGAAACTCTTCAGGAATGTTTGTGGCTATCAAGCAAGCTGCACTAGGGGCCAAGGCGGCGGCGAAAATACCATATACGAAGTAACCTGCGCCAAATGCCCAGAGGTTAGGGGCTAGGGATAGCAAAGTCATGGCAATACCTGCTCCTATGAAGCCAGCCAGGATTGGCTTATCGAAGCCACGATGTTCTCCCATGTTGGTCCATCTGTAGGCTGCGAGTACGAAGGCGATGCCAGGCAAGGAGAAGATGGCTCCACTGATGGCTTCAGGCATCGTTGGTGATAATTCTCTAAGGTAAAGAGTAAGGGTGGGAGTGACCGAGAGTGTAAGAATGTTGGCCAGCATGATGGTGATGAGTACGACCCGCATCACTGAGTTTTCAAAGACCATTTGCAGATCCTCCTTGATGGTGGAAGGCTCTGAAAGAGCTTCGATCTTCTCTTCCCGTACCAAGAAAAGGACTGCTATGGTACTGAAAAACAATATGATGCCAGACGCCGTCAAAGATTGTCGATAACCGAATATCCCAGCTAGAACGCCACCCAGCACGGGACCCACCATACTGCCAGCGGCACTGGCGCTTTGGGCGATGGCTATGGCCCGGGCTGCAAACTCATCCGGTGTGTTGGTGGCAATTAGGGTAATCGAACCGGGGATGAAGCCCGTTAGAACCCCATTGGCTAGGCGCCATCCAAGCAGATGCCATGGTGTTTGGCTGGTAGCCATTCCAAAGTAGACAATTGTCAAGCCGAACCCGGCTCTGATCACCATGGCCTTGCGCCCTACCCGATCGCCGAGTCTACCCCACATGGGTTGGGCGAAAAACGCTGAGACAAAGTGGGCGGCAAAGACCATTCCTGACCATCGAGCCACATTGGCTGTGGGATCCATGGATTCTATGTAAAGGCCCAGAAAGGGGGAGATCTGATTCCAGCTGCAAGCCGTTAGGAAGATACTAATGGATAAGACGATAAGGTTGCGCTTATAGTAGGGCAAAGGGGGCACTCCTCTTACTATGTCATCCGCGTGCATCTAGTGTATGGGCAATTCGACGCATGAAAGGGGCGGGTCTGCACCGCCCCAAAGGTTGCTACGTACTTAATTCGCTATCGTTTGGACAAACCCTGCGTAATTAGATCAAGGTAGCTTCTCCAAGATTATTGACGAAATCTTCCAACGGAATTCCTTGGGCCAAATGATTCCTTCCCAGAAGAACAGCTCCCAAGTGAGGTGGCAAGAGAGGAGGTATCATGCGACTTAAGGGACAAGACTCGGCAAGGAGTGTTTGGATCCGATCCCATAGTAGATTACCAGGTTGCATGAGACCACCGATACCTGCTATCAATGCCGGCATATTCTGCCAGCCTAAACGGCTGACAACTGCTGTGATGAGCTCCACTAGCTCCTGGGCACCTTGAAGAACTATTGCTTGGCTCACCTCATCGCCATTGGCAGCTTCCTCGAGAACCAGTTCTGTAAGCTTGGCTATTTCCGGCCTTTGCAGAGGGCCTTGGTAAACAAGGTGAACAAGCTCCTCAGGGCTTGTGATGCCCAGGTGGGCTAGAATCCTTGTCTTTAGGGTCGTGGACGGTCCCCGCCCGTCATAATCCCTCATGACAGCGATCAAGGCAGCTTTGCCCATGGCATAGCCGCTGCCCTCATCTCCCAAGATGGGGCCCCAGCCACCACAACGTATCGTTTGGCCTTGCTCGTCTATACCCAGGGCGATGGAGCCGGTACCGGCGATGAGCACAACCCCTGGCTTTCCGCCTGTAGCACCGGCCAGGGCAATGCGGGCATCGTTTTCAATAACCAGGTATCTGGGTTTTGCGGGAAGTTTGGCCATGAGGGCTTTTTGAAGATTGGCTTTATCCCGGGGGCGATCGGCCCCGGCCAGACCCAAGACGATTATGAGCTCATTATCCAGATCTGCTGGAGCAATGCCGCCAGTTGATGCCGCCTCTTGTATAGCACCGACTATGGCAGAAGCTATGGCATCAGTTGCATTATCTAGCCCGATGGTCTGATAGTTGCCTGCTCCGCCCCTTCCCAAACCAATCACGGCACCGGTTGCATCTGTTACCACGGCGGTAGTCTTGGTACCACCACCATCTACACCTACTATATACCCCACTGATTTCACCTATCTTTGGCCATTGGCAATGGCTGTTCTCACAAAACCCTTAGCGTCAGCCAAGAGCTGTTTGGCGGTAGGTTGGTCTACGTTTAGTTTACCCATGACAATGGCGGTCTTTAAGTCGAACTGGGCGGCATCGAGCAGACGTTGCGCTTCATCGTCGGTAACTCCAGTAGTAGCCTTTACCATTCCTACTGCGCGCCTGCGCAATTTAATATTGGTGGCCTGCATGTCTACCATGAGATTCTCATATGCTTTACCTAGCTTGACCATGGCAGCGGTGCTCATCATATTTAGCACCATTTTCTGGGCAGTGCCGGCCTTCATTCTGGTGGAGCCGGTAAGTACTTCAGGGCCCACTACTACTTCAATGGACACATCGGCGCATTCCCGCAATTTGCTTGGGCTGTTGCAGGCCAGACCGATGGTGGCCGCCCCAGCCTCACGGGCAGTCTTGAGCGCTCCCAAAACAAAGGGAGTGCTGCCACTGGCGGCGATACCTACCACTACATCTTTATCAGAGATTCCTCGCTTCTGCAGCTCCTCGCCGCCGCCGTCAAAATTATCTTCTGCATCTTCCACCGATTCGGTGATAGCCGGGGGACCGCCAGCGATAATAGCCTCAACCTTATCCCGCCCCACTCCGAAGGTGGGTTTTAGCTCTGCCAAATCCAATACACCAAGTCGCCCGCTGGTCCCGGCACCAACATAAAAAAGGCGCCCACCTAGATCTAGCCGTTCAGCAATCATATCTACAGCCTGGGTGATGTTGGGAATCTCTTGGGCTACGGCCTGAGCGACCTTTTGATCTTCCGAGTTAATTAGGGTCAAGATTCCCTCGGTATCTAGCATGTCTAGGTTCATCGAGCGGGGATTGCGTGATTCGGTAGTAGGTGATGCCCCACTACTTGAAGGCGGGTTGGCCCTTTGGCCCCCTCGGCAATTGTGCTTTTGCATGGATGAATTCCTCCTCAAAAGAGCCCTACTTATTAAGGGCCCACTTACTGGTGGCGTTTATCTAGCACAGCCTCCCTAGTTTTCGCTAGGCAACCCATGGAGCTTTCGTATCTTTGCAGTACCACTCCGATATACAGTACGTCGATAACACTGAGTTGGGCGATCCGGGAGGCGATAGCTCCACTTCTTAAGGTGGTTTCCTGGGAAGACGTCAACAGCTTGATTTGGGCGTTCTTGGCTACCTCAGAGCCAGGGAAGTTGGTAATACAAATGGTGGTGGCACCAGCTTGGTCTGCAATCTCCATGGCGGCGACGATATCCTTAGTCTGGCCGGAATGGGAGATCCCTATAGCCACATCACCTTTGTCTAGCAGTGATGCCATAGATGCTTGCATGTGGGTATCGATATAAGCATTGCAGTGCATACCGATGCGTAAGAATTTATGCTGTGCGTCTTGTGCGACTATTCCCGAGGCGCCTAGACCATAGCAATCAATACGGTTGGCTTTGACGATGGCACTTACGGCCCGCTGCAACTCGGTATCATCCAGGAGCCTTTGAGTATCCTGCAGTGCGGCGATGTTGGCATGGAACAGCTTTTCCTTAACTACGCCAACAGTATCGTCGGTCTCAACTTCTCCGTAGATCGGCTCTCGCATTTGGGGTAGGCTCTTGGCTAGATTGATCTTGAGATCCTGATACCCTTTGTACCCAATGCGCTGAGAGAACTTGACGATGGCGGCATCGCTTACTTCCACCAGTTGGCTCAATTCAGTTATAGAAAGGTGCACAACTTCATCGGGATGGGCCAATACATATGTCGCTACCTTTTGCTCAGAGGGCCTTAGACTAGGCAGTAACCCTCTTAACTTGAGCAGCAGATCTTGCTCGTTATTGGTTAGCTCGGGGGCATCTGTCATGAAAACACATCCTCGAATGGTGGATTTGGGTTACGGAACACTGCAAGTTTAATCCCTGCAAAGAAGAATTCGGCACAGGAGTTAAAAAACCTTCTACGCAAAACACTATTAGTGGGAAGGATTTACCGAAAACTAGACGAACTACTAGATCATGGTATTTCTTCAGGAGAGTCAGCCGACTTCTCCAATTACGGTTCTGTAGAGATTGAGTGAATAATGGATACTAGAAGGGAAGGGGTTAGGGTATGCCTGGGGCTTGTAATAACTATACTCTGCGTACCTATCGTGGTGGAGATGAATCGAGCATTTGGCGACTTTGGAATCAATGCTTACCTAAGGAAGGAATTTGCTGGGACCAGTTTCTCAAGAAAGTGCTGCTCGACAAGAACTTTGATTCCGACGGAGCTATCGTTGCTGAGGCCGATGGAAAGATAATCGGGTTTGCCTACTGCGTCATCCGGCGAGTCCCCATGGAAGGTACCAATCTCGAATCCGACCGGGGATGGCTGACAGTCATATTTGTTCATCCTGACTATCGGCGCCGAGGCATTGCTTCGGCTATGCTGAATGAAGTTTACGACTTTCTTGCCAAACATGGCCGGAGTCTACTTGCTGTTTCACCGTATGCCCCCAACTATTTCTGGCCTGGTGTCGATCCAGAACACCACAAGGAAGCTGATGAGTTTTTCAAAGAGCATGGATTTAAAGTTCAAAGTGCACCACATGCCATGGAGGCAGATTTGCGCTTCTTTAGCGTGCCGGAAGAAGTCTCCCAAAGAATAGAAGAGCTGGAAAAAGAGGGGATCCGTATTGGCTATATTGAGCCCAGATATTATATCCCCTTATTTAAGACCATTGAGGAGCATTTCTCGGCAGAATGGTTAAGGGTAGCTAGGGAGGCATTGGAGCGGGGAGACAGCCCGGATAACATCGTGGTCGCCTCCCGGGAGAAAGTTGATGGCTCTCCCGAGGTAGTTGGCTGGTGTCAGTATGGCGGTTACGATAATGTACCAGAACGTTTTGGTCCCTTTGGGGTTATTTCTGCTATGAGGGGCAAGCAGATCGGAAAAGCGCTGTTGTACAAATGCATGGAGACCATGCGCCAGAAGGGGCTGCATTCTGTCTGGTTCTTATGGACGGATCCGGATAGTCCTGCGGGCCATCTCTATCAAAAGGCGGGCTTTAGATCATACCGCCAGTTCCACATATACGAAAAAACGTTAGTCTAGTGTCGAAATGGAGGCTACGATGATGACCGAAAAATTGCACTTAATGGTGTTCGGAGCCCACGCTGCGGACGCAGAGATAATGGCTGGAGCTACTGCAGCTAAGTACGCTAAAGCGGGGCATAAAGTGACTTTTGTACATGTCACTTTGGGTGAGGCGGGCCATAAGACCCTTAGCTGCGAGGAATACGCGGCTCAAAAAAGGGACGAGGTGCGAAGAGCAGCGGAGGCCATTGGGGCTAACGCTATCGTCATGCCCTACAGAGATGCCGAGCTAGAGTACAACCGGGAAACGATAGATGCCACCGTTGATATTATCCGTGAGCAGAAGCCGGACATAATCCTCACTCACTGGCAGGGCAGTTTCCATCGCGACCATGAGTATACGAGTAAAGTAGTTGTTCGGGCAACGGGCCTTGCAGCCTTGCCAGCATATGAAAGGGCCCTACCGGCGCATAGTACTCGTTCGTTGCTCTATGCAGAAAACTGGGAAGACCCATATGATTTCAGTGACGATTTTTATGTGGAGATTGATGATGAGATCTATGAGCTATGGCTTAAGTGTGTAACCCAATACGAACTATTTAGAGGTAAGGTATCATCGTTCCCGTATGTCCAGTACTATCAAGGACTCTTCATGATGAGAGGTGCTTTAGCTGGGTTTAAGAGAGCCGAAGCTTTCATGCAAAGAAAGCCGGTTACTGGAGCACCGGTAGCTTGGCTGCCCATATAGCTGATTAACGATTGGAGGTGGGTGGTAACGTATAGTTGATAGTTTTTTCCCTAAAGCTGCATGAATGAATAAAGATAGGAGGTTTGACCATGAACTTGCTTAGTAAGAGAAGGCACCTAGTAAAAGGCGTAGTATTTCTAGTCCTATTATTGTTCAGTACCGCTAGCGCGTATGCTAAGACAGAGATCGTCGTCATGTCGCATTGGAGTGGCCAGCAAAGTGATCATATCCTACCGTATTTTGAGGAATATGAGCGGCTCAACCCTGACGTTAGCATCAGGTTCGAACCAGTGACATATGCCGAGCTACTGACTCGGATCCAAGTCAGCGCTGTATCAGGCGTGCGCCCCGACATATACCACTTGTACAATGCCTGGCTGCCTCAGCTAACTGATAACGAGATACTAGCGGTACCGCCTGCTGAAGTGCAGGATTATATCCGAGAGAATTTCAATGTGGCTGCGGTGGAAGGTACGACTTTGGATGGAATTGTATGGGGCTTTCCTACAGAGGTCAATGACTATGTACTAGTGTATAATGACCGTCTATTCAAAGAGGCTGGCCTCGATGGTCCACCGACTACCTGGGATGAGCTGCGGGAGTACGCAGAGAAACTGACTAAAAAGGACGAGAAGGGCAATGTCATTCAGGCTGGTTTCGCCTCATGGATGGGAGATACCTCAGGGGTAGTGCATCCATTCTACTCTCTCCTGTTTGCCAACGGTGGCAGCATTCTAAACGAGGAAGGTACTAAGGCTGCTTTTAATAGCCCGGAAGGCGTAGAAGCCCTCGAAGTATATCAGGAAATCGTATCAACTACCGCCCTAACTGCGTACGAGAACTTTGGAAGTGGCCATGTAGCTATGATTGTTTTCGCACCTTGGGGCAAGCTTTATTTCAAGGAGCAGATGGGGGATAGGTTCAGCGATGTAAAGACAGCTCATATTCCTCCTGGCAAAGCTGGCCATGGTTCCGTATCCTACACATGGTCATTTGTATGTGATAACAAGAGTAAGAACCAGAAAGAGGCATGGGAATTCCTCACATGGCTAAACTCTGTTACCGAGGGTCGGAATACTTCCCGGATGGGTGATTACCTGGCTGACGTACTAGGTGCTATTCCGTCAGGGAATGCTGACCTCACCAACCATCCAGATGCTCTGGGCGATCCTTTCATGGATGCCTATATCGCGGCGCTGGAGTATGCTTTGCCAGAGCCAATGGTTCTGCCGGCTGCCGAAATAAACGCTACGATTCAAAAGGAGATCGAGTCTGTCCTAAATAATGAACTAACTCCTGCTGAAGCATTGAAGAGGGCAGAAAGCCGAGTGAATGCAATTCTGGCAGATTACTAAGCACCATTATTTGACTAAAGATATAGGGCCGCGTATGAAGCGGCCCTATAGCAAAAGGAAGGAGGCCTAGGGCCCTATGAAGGTAAAGCGTGGCCCGTTATACTGGCGGCAAGCTTCAGCGGGTCTGCTATTCGTTACTCCTGCGGTAATTTTAATAACGGTATTTGTGCTAGGCCCTCTAGTTTTTTCGTTTTATATTAGCTTCTTCCGGTGGAATATGCTGCAACCATTGTCAAGAGCCAAATTCGTTGGTATCGGCAACTATGTGCGAGTGCTCACCGATGAGACCTTCAAGGCGGCCATGTGGAACACTATGCGCTTTTCAGTAGGGATGGTGGTCTTGACTCTGGCTGTTGCACTGCTTCTGGCCTTGGCTCTAAATAGCAAGATTTACCTACGGGGACTGTTCCGTACTATCTATTTTACCCCAGTAGTGACTTCCATGGTGGCTGTTGCTATTGTATGGTCTTATCTTTATCACCCTACTTACGGGTTGTTCAACGACATCCTTGGTCGATTGGGCATAAAGCAAATGGGTTTTCTGACAAGTACAGCTCAGTCTCTGTGGTCAGTAATGCTGGTGAATGTATGGAAGAGAGCAGGCTACTATATGGTGATATTCCTGGCCGGCCTGCAAACGGTTCCTGCACAACTCTATGAGGCAGCTAGGGTTGATGGAGCCAACAGTTGGCAAATGTTCCGGAAAATAACTGTACCTATGCTTAGACCAACGGTTCTTCTATGCGTGGTGGTAGCCACCATAGAGGCTCTACAGGTATTCACACCGGTATTTGTCATGACCAAGGGCGGTCCAGCAGATAGCAGTCTGGTTGCTGTTCTTCATATGTACGATACTGCTTTTAGCTATATGCAAATGGGTAGGGCCGCATCTATGACATTTATTCTCTTCGTGCTCATCTTTATTGTCACTATGATCCAGGTAAGGCTGATGCAAAAAGGCGGTGTAGAAGCCTATTGATGCTGCAATTGGGGAGGGTTGTGGAGATGGACTCGAACGCGGGAGCAGCTTTAGGTAGGACGCACAGAATCGGGCATCTTGTCAAACAGATACTAGTTCACGGGTTCCTGATTTTTGCCAGTGTTCTTATGCTGTTACCCTTTGTTTGGATGGTGCTGTCTGCCCTAAAGCTACCATTCGAGATTGCTGCAAGACCAGTTGTTTGGTTACCGGAAGTACCACAATGGAGCAATTTCACCCGTGCATGGGAGATGCTCGATTTTGGACGCCTGATGCTTAATAGCGTCATTGTGACAGTGCTCACATCCGCCGGTGTGATCATGATCAGTTCACTCACGGGCTATGCCTTGGCTAAGCTGGACTTTCCGGGGAAAAATGTACTATTTGTAGTAGTGCTCTCATTAATGATGGTGCCGTTTTTTATGTTAATGGTGCCAGTATATGTGATTATTAACAAGTTGGGGTGGGTTAACTCCCTTGCCGGGGTCATTGTGCCGGAAATCGCCCCTGGATTCGGGATTTTCCTAATGCGGCAGTTCATGATGGGTTTGCCAGACGAGTTGCTGGACGCCGCTCGGATTGATGGAGCCAGTGAGTTTCGCATATTTTGGCAAATAGCCATGCCCCTCAGTCGTGCTGGCTTGACGGCATTGGGGGTTTTCGCTTGCATATATCACTGGGACAACTTCCTTTGGCCTTCTTTGATCCTGATCTCCCCGGAGACGATGACTATACCCATCGGTCTTCACCGCTTGTATCAACCGAACTTATTCAGCATGTACAATGTTTTCATGGCAGGCTCGACTTTGGCAATTCTGCCCATGCTGATATTCTTCTTCATAGCCCAGCGGCATTTTATAGAGGGCATTGCTATGACAGGTATCAAGGAGTAATCGTGTTGGAGTAGATAGCAGCGAATAATCACCGTCATTGGACAATCAAAGGAAAGCGCATTTTGCCCAGGAGGTGTTAGCGTTGACTGGAAGAGTAGTGCTAGGCATTGAGAAGCTGTTGGATGATCTGAGGCCACTAAGAGGGAAAAGCGTAGGGGTGATAGCCAATACTACGTCTGTAGACCACCAGTTTCGCCATATTGTTGACCTATTGAATGCTGAAGAGGGAATCAAGTTAGCCGCGATATTCGGTCCCGAGCATGGCTTCCGGGGGGATCAGGATACTACTGTAGGAGATTCTACTGATCCGTACACTCAGGTACCGATATATAGTCTCTACGGAGAAACGCAGAAGCCAACAAACAAGATGCTTGAAGGGATCGACGTCCTACTTTTTGATATGCAGGATGTTGGTGTGCGTTTTTACACATACATCTCTACCATGGCTTACAGTATGCAGGCGGCTGCTGAGCTCGGAATTGAGTTTGTTGTTCTAGATAGGACTAATCCCATTAACGGAATCGTGGTTGACGGACCGGTTCTGGAGACAGGCTTTGAGTCTTTCGTGGGGGTGTATCCTCTGCCGATCAGGCATGGTATGACGGTTGGCGAGGTAGCCCGCTACTTTAACGAGGAGTTTGACATCGGGGTTGACCTGCGAGTAGTTACCATGGAAGGGTGGGATCGCACAGCCTGGTACGACGAAACAGGCCTTCAGAACTGGGTGTTACCTTCACCTAATCTACCTACTCTTGAAACGGCAATAGTCTACCCAGGTATGTGTCTTTTCGAAGGCACCAATGTCTCCGAGGGCAGAGGTACCACACGTCCGTTTGAAATGATGGGCGCGCCATTTATCGATGGCGTTGAATTGGCAGATGCTCTTAGCCAACGGGGGTTGCCGGGGGTCATCTTTCGGCCGGTGAGTTTCATACCCTTCTATCGCAAATATGTAAAGGAGCTAGTCCATGGTGTTCAGCTCCACGTAGTTGACCGAGCTGTGTTTCAACCGGTTCGAACTGGTCTGGAGATTCTCGTGGCTATCCAGAAAATGTATCCCAACGATCTAGAGTTTCGTGACGATGCCTTTGATCGGCTGGCGGGAAACTCCTGGATAAGGGAGAGCATTCGCCAAGGCAGATCGGCGGA
>JAAYRF010000100.1 GCA_012518905.1 Bacillota bacterium
CCGCAACCGGCCCGCCCGCTTGTACACTTCCCCCCACCTAGTTCGGGATTCTACAAGCCCTACGGGCGAAACTCAGTAGGTGTTCGCCCTTCCACTTTCTTAAAAACTTTCGTAAAATAGCTAGGATCCTGGTAGCCTACGAGACTAGCGATCTCCGATACTGTCTTGCTAGTTCCTAGGAGCAATCGCTTAGCCTCATCTATGCGGACTTCTGTAACGTAGTCAACGAAATTCATGCCTAACTCTTCTCTAAATAGCCTTGAAAGGTAGTAGGGACTAAAATGTACTGCTCGGGCTACATCCTCCAGTGTCAATTCTTCCCGAAAATGCTCCTGAATATAGCTAACTGCTTTCCCCATTGCTGGCTGATTACTGAACCTCCGGGTAGCATATACTTCATCCATAAAGGCTTCCAGCACTTTAACGATCCAGGCACATATTTCTTCTAAGGGCTCAATCTCAGCCAGTTCCTGCACATACGTGAAGTTCAACCCTAGGAGACGCTGTAGGCTGCCGCCGCTCTCTACCGCCGCCCGTGAAAGGACAGCGCTCAGCTCAAGCAATCTAGCTTTCAAAATCTCTGCCTTACCGGCAGAATCAAATAGAATATCCCCCAGGATCTGGTTTAGAATCTCCTTGGCCCCACTCCGATCACCCAACCTGACCCTAGTCAATAACTCCCTTTCCTTATCCAAAGGATAAATACCAGCGTGGTTGCCATGCCCTAGACAATTTGCAGAACGCTTCCTTTCGATAATAGTCTCCGCCAGGCGAGCCTGTTGAAAGCTGACTTTCCGCTGATAACTCAAGGGCATAGTAGTCCCTACGCTGATATAGGTGGCTAAAGCAAACAGAATATCAGAAGCCGCCTGAACCTCCTTAGTGGCCTTAACATAGACCTCGTCTGCTGCACCTAGAAGCAAACTAGATTCTATGCCACAAGTCTTGGCAAGATCAACTATGTCCTTCCTCGCCATTGCATCGATGGGCCACATCCTAACTTGGCCTGCAACAATGCCACCCACATAGTCCCCCGAATGCACCAATGGCGCACCCCAAAGTACTAAACCAGAGGGGCAGCTATGGATATAACCATCACCCAAAACAAAAGCCTGCTCACCAATAATAGACAAACAGGCAGAACATAAGCCTTTACCTATATCGGTCACCTGCACGAGAGTGCAAAGTCGACTCGCCGGTTGGGGTGATGCAAGTACGATCTTGCCGTCAGCATCAAAAAGTACTGTATACACCTGGTGGATCAGGGCATAGGCATTGATTAAACGCTGGGCTTCTTCTAGCTCAATGATTTCGCCTAACCCTCCACGCATACGGGCGACCAAAGCCACCACCCCCCTGCATTGTGAATTACTTAAGTAACACCATACCTACGCCCCATGCGCCTCAGGATGTTAATCTGAGTTCGTGTCAGTTGCTCACATTCGCCTAGAGCAATCACCAAATCCTTCTGCTTCTTAGCGTCTAGCTCTTGGTAAGTCTCTTCTAAAAGCTGAAGCTGTAATGAGTAGTGCTCTAGCAAGCGCCAAATGAGATCTTGCGGAGTCAAACAGCTCATCCTTTCTGTCGCCTATAGGACTCCTTCTAGACGAAGCAATCGACGTTTGTTGTCTAGCCCACCTGCATAGCCCCCCAAGCCTCCAGCAGCCACAATTCGATGGCAGGGGACTATAATAGAGACAGGGTTACGACCATTGGCTTGACCTACAGCCCTAGCCAAGCGAGGATTACCCAAGGCCCTGGCGATATCCCCATAGGTTCTTACCTCACCCCAAGGTATAGTCAGCAATCCTTGCCATACCATCTGCTGAAAGTCGGTACCCAATAGCATTAAAGGTAGATCAAACTTACGTCTATTGCCATCTAGATACTGAGTCAGCTGAGTCCAAACAGCGTTCATTGGCTCGGTGGGATACATTTTCAAATCTAGATCCCAACGCTGAGCAAATTGCTCTAGTTCCGGAGGTACTTCCTTTTCTGACTGCAGCCGCATAGCTTTTGCCTCGCAAGGCAATTTGAGGTAGCACAACTTCCCGTCAACTATACCTGCCCAAAAATCGCCCCAGCCGGGAATCTGATATCTGTCTACGTACATTATCATCCTCAATCCCCCCAAAGCCTCATTCAAGGACTTATATGTTTTTCTTCCCCAATCCCCGATTCCCTGGCAGAATCCACTGAAAACATAAAACCGCCCTGGTAAATAGGGCGGTTTTTGGTGCCGGAGGCGGGACTCGAACCCGCACGACCTTATAAGAGATCAACAGATTTTAAGTCTGTCGCGTATGCCTGTTTCGCCACTCCGGCAAGCTAGCGAAACCATTATACATCACTTCCCGACCTCGGTCAATGCCTGCCTTTTGTGCACCAAACCAAAGGTATACCGATGTTTAGCTCTCCCCTTCGCCCTGGCACACAGCCTCTAGCTCGTCACAATGACAAAACTCGAGATCCACACCTTGGGCAATCAATAAGCGAGCCACCTCATGACCAATGGGATTCGCCCCGTCAATTAGATAATGGGCTAGATTCGTATGCAGGCATTTGATTCCCGGACCTCGTGCTCCCCCTACACCACTCTCTTCCAGAACTGCAGCTTGACGCGGATACTTATCTCTAAGCAAGGCCAGCTCTCTTGCAGGCACCAAACCGACTCGCTCCGTGGCGTATATATGGTGAGACCGATTCCATGCATCGGCTATGGAGTCATCGGTTGCCATCAGGTCTTGAAGCTTACTCACCCAGCCTTTCGCCTCCAGTTCACTCACATGGTGCCACAAAGCCGGGCAGGTTAACCAATATAAGGTGGGAAATACCTGTGGAGCCCCACCGACCCAACGTATTGGGTAAGTGGTGATCACCTGGGGGTGGCCGGCTGTACAACGCTTCGCCACGCCCACCACATCCCGAGGCTCTCGATCTAGCTGCCGAGTAATCTTCTGCAGGTCATCTTTGTGCATGTCCTCACCCTAACAGTAGAATAAGGCGCCCTTAGGCGCCCTAGCTAGAAGCTATGTTATATAATTTAAAACCGTGCTGGACCTCCCCGACCTCCCCGTTTCGAATCCAGACTCCTCTTAAGATCCTGCTGCCTCTGTTCGCTGTCCTTCAAGAACTTGGAGAGTCGCTCTTCAAAGTCCTGACGGGAGACCCTTCGGTTGAACCGATTGCCATTGTTGTTAACTTGCTTGATAGACAGACCAATTTTGTTGCCATTAATGTTAATGACTTTTACCTGTACCTTTTCATTCTGCTTCAGATAGTCATTAATATCCTTGACATAGGCATCGGCAACTTCGGAAATATGAACTAACCCTGTTTTGCCGTCGGCTAGCTCCACAAAAGCGCCAAAATTGGTAATACCGGTGACTCTCCCCTCGACAATGCTGCCGACTTCAATTGCCATACGTAAATAAATGCCTCCTCATAGAATTTACGGGGAACTAACCCCGCCATGATATAGTATACATTATCGACAATTTAGTGTCAATAGAAGGCCACAGGACGCCTTTCTCTCAGCCAGCTCCCGTGGCCTATATGCATCATCCCTAGAATTCTACCTTCGGTACTTCCCTAGCACTCTCCGCCGCTTCAAAGAATGGGCGAGAGGTCTTGCTGAAAAGTCCAGCTACTATTACAGTGGGAAATCGCTTAATGGTTCGGTTCCAGTTCTCCACTGAATCATTATACCGCATGCGCTCTACTGCGATCCTGTTTTCTGTGCCAGCCAATTCATCCTGCAACCGGACGAAGCTAGTGTCAGCCTTGAGCTCCGGGTAGTTCTCAGCGAGAGCTAATAGCCGCCCTAAAGCCATGTCCAAGCTATTATTGGCTTCCATTCTAGCACTAGGATCGCCAGCTCCCAATAGTCGGCTCCGGGCCGCCGCGATCTCGGTAAAAACGCCTTCCTCGTGGCTGGCATAGCCCTTAACTGTATTTACAAGGTTGGGGATCAGATCGGCTCGCCTTTGCAGCTGGTTTTCCACCTGGGCCCATCTCGCATCAACGTTTGTCTCCAGATTTACTAAATTGTTGTACTGACTCGCGATACCAATGGCAAGAACTAAGATGATTATTCCAGCAATAATCCAACCCTTTTTCATGTCGGTACTCCCCCCTAGAATTTGCGGCCAGCTCCTCCGCCACCACTACGCCCCCCACCAAAACCACCGAACCCACCGCCACCACGTTTGGGCCCACCGGAAGAACGTCTTGGACGTATGGTGCCGGGGTATACGGGACCAGTACGAAACACCGTACCTCCAGGACCTTTAGATCCTCTACGGTACGATAGGTATATGGCAACTACGATAATCATGAATATAACGAACGAAGCCAAAAACTCATCATCTCGCTCTTTCGTCTCATAGTCTTCATCGGCCAGCACCGCCCGAAAAGCTTTGGTGCCCCCTAATAGGCCTTTCCCATATTCACCTTTGGAAAAATACGGAATCACTGCCTCATCGAGTATGGCTCCTACTTTCCCATCAGGGAGTACACCCTCTAGTCCATAGCCTACTTCGACCTGAATCTCCCGCTCATCGGTTACAAGCAGGATTAGTAGACCGCTATCCTCCGGGCCACCAATACCCCAATCATTAAACAGCTCTGTGGCGTACCCCTTGGGTGTTAGCGGCCTTGAAGACTGGATAGTAACTATTGCTAGCTCTACTCCCTGGTCCTCTCTAAGACCAGTTGCCAATTCCGTTATCTTCGCAGCAGACTCTCTATCTATAACCTGAGCAAAATCGTTTACATAACCGACTGGTTTTGGGAAAGCTGCCCACACACTCACTGATAATATGGTAATAAGCGCTCCTATAAGGCCAGTGGTCTTGAAGACCTTTGGCATCGATTTAACCTCCTCCAACCGTCTCGATAACTCAGCTTCTTTACCATAGACGGGACAGGTCACCATACTAGTGAAAAGGAAACTGAGATATTATACAAAGAGTATATCAGATGTGGAGGAAATTTAGTAGCCTCCAGTTGTACTTCGCCCCGAACGCTTAGGTACATCCAATGGATCGTCTGGTCCAGCGTTTCTTACCGGAATGTAGAGTGTCTCACCGGGTTTGATTAGCCCCAGCTTCTCTCGGGCTATTTTCTCTACATAGGAGTCGCTTTGCATGTACTCTATCTGCTCTTTAATGGCTTCATTGCGGTGCTCAATCGCTGCGATTTCCCTTTCCACCCTAATAATCTTGTTCTGCAGCAGCACCAGGTTTATATACCGCCTGGCAAAACCGCCTGCCACCCATAGGCACACAATGCATAGAACAAAAACAAAAAACCGAGGCGTAACCCTCCATCGCCTCCGAGCCTTCCTAGATTGCCTGCGGCGAGCTGCAAGAGAGATGACCTCGTTAGCCATTAGCCTCCCCCTTTGCTGCGGCTGACTTAGTGCAGTCCTTTATTCGTCACTGTCCCGAATGATCCCTGCTTCACATAGCGTCACCCAGCCTATTTTCTGAAAAATGTTAGGCCGGGCCAGAACCGCAGCCTCGCCCCGAGCCATCTGGGCCGCTTCCTTACTACACGGGCCGCGAAGTCCACCCTGATCCGTCCCGGCCGCCAGCGTTGAGGAGGTAACAGGCGGAAAATTCCCTCCATGGGTATACTGAGCAAAAACCAAAGGCTCTGGAAAAATCCGCCGATGAGAGCGACGGTATAGTACCACAAGGAGGAAAGTAGGTTAAGCACTACCACACTGAAAACCCCAAAATAAAGCAGTAATCCTAAGAACAACCCCAAGAGCACGTAAAATCTTAACTCGGCCCAGTTACCAACCAAAAGATAAAAGTAAGTCACCGGTGTGGCCACTACCCAAAAGAGCATGTCCGATAAGGATGTAATTGCCTTTGCCGGACGAATAGCCCGTCGCCACAGCCTATACAAGTCAAATAGCAACCCGAGACTCAAGCCGGCGATAATTGTCGTTGTAAAGCCATATACTTGGCCACCTAGTGTATCCATGTCTTACCCTCCCGTAGTCTACTAGCCCCGCTTTCCTATTCTATGCTCGGGAGGAAGATCATGTGCATGGTCATAGCGCAGGTACCTCTTACTTAAACAATTTTCCCAAGAACCCCCTACCCTTCTTTGCGCCAACCTCACCTGTGTATTCCAGCGTTGAGACATGCCCCATAACACTCAAGCTGCCACTATCTAGATTGAGCTCCCTAATATGCAGACCCTCACCCCTCACAACCAAGACTCCCGCGTCAGTCTCGAGCACTATCTCTAGGTCATCAAAGCTTTCTACGTTGAGGACTCCATCGATGGATAATTTCTCCCGGTTCTGAAGCATTATCTGGTGCTTTTTCCTAATCGACAGCTGTCGCTCTTCCACAGCGCTACACCTCTCTTAGGGGAAATACCCAACTCCTGGTAAAGAGTATGCCGTCGCCCTACTTTTGATACCAATTTTCCTCAACCAGAAGTAGCGGCCGCTTAGCCGCTACCAGCATCATGTACGTTGAAGCCACCAGAGCTTTAACCTAGTCCCATAACTTCTTAATCTCAATACCCTTGAAAAAGAACTTGACGATATCTTCAGGATCTTTTCCCTCTTTGGCGAGCATATGAGCATCCCATTGACTAAGACCTACACCATGGCCAAATCCTTTACCCGTCATAGACAGCTTATCCCCTTGTACCTCGAGTCTGGTAAGCCAGGTAGATTTCATCGTCATGGCGTCGAGACCTATGCGAAAATCACTGGCTGCCACAATCTCACTTCCTTGCGTGCCTGTTATTTTGAGCTGTGTAGCCCTACCGGTTCTACCCTTCTGCTCAATTCTCACATCCTTGATGTCCCCCACATTGGTACCTATTTCCTCCAAG
>JAAYRF010000101.1 GCA_012518905.1 Bacillota bacterium
GGCATCCCCTCTATGGTCACGCTGGCGTCTCCTAATTCACAGCAATTATCAATTACCTGATCCACTACCTCATATAGCTTCTGCCCTTCAATGTCACGAGATGCCATAGCTTTGGAATGCTTAAGGGAGGTAATGGCTATGGTGGCTAGCTTACGTTGGCAGGCCGTCCTTGCCATCTCTACTGGTACCGGATTGATGCCTGAGTTCGATGCAATAATCAAGACATCACCAGGCTTTATGTCGTAGCGGTCTAGCAATATGGGCGCATATCCATGTAAACGCTCTAGTGCGGTACTCTTAGCTGCTCCTTCGTGCAGCATCAGCCCCGTCTCCAAGATAGCATTGACATTGGCGAAGCCTCCCGCCCTGTAAAAAAGCTCCTCGGCAAACATGTGCGAATGCCCAGTACCGAAAACATGCAGGATATTGTCCCGGGCCATAGCTTCGGCGATGGTCGCCGCCGCCTTCTGAATGGCACTTGCCTGTGTTGTCCGTATCACAGAGAATAGTTGCTCGACTTGATCGAAGTAATTACTATAGGCCTGAGGCCCATCATCGGTATGCGCTACTACACTTCGCTTTTTGCACATTTGATCCATTGTGAGACAGCATCCCCTTCTGGCATCTTGGCTCAAATACTTCTAACCTACATCCTTAGCTTAGTATATATATTTTCCTATGTCAAGCAATATGTTGTTTCTATCCTTCAGTGTACGAGTTCTATGTAGTTTAGCTCTATTCCAAGGTCAAAAGGCCCTGATTTGTTGTTAAGGCCGCTCTTATGTGGTAGGCTATCTCTAGCAGTGATTTAGCAAGATGAGGTGAATATTAATGTCCCAGGAGCAACTATATCCCACAAACTCTGTGCTGAGCCAGATCCAGAGTATCTATCCTTCCTTGAGACCAGCAGAGAAAAAAGTGGCTGATTTCCTCCTTGAAAAACCAGATAAGGTCATATATTTGTCCATATCTGAATGCGCTGAGAACTGCAATGTCAGCGAAACCACGGTAATACGTTTTGCACGACTACTGGGTCTGTCTGGCTATCAAGAGCTTAAAATCGAACTGGCCAAAACGGTGGAATCCGGCGGTAGTCTGTCAGAAGAGATTACCCCCGACGATACCCTAACTGAAGCGGTTGCCAAAGCGCTCAAAGCTGACGCCAGGGCCATCATGGACACACTTAATATCATGGAGGAAGATAGCCTCGAAAAAGCTGTGAGAGCCATGCTCAACGCCAAAAGGGTCTTAATCTGCGGGTTTGGTACATCGAATCTGGCAGCTCAGTATCTAGAGTACAAACTACTGCGTATTGGTATGGATGTACTATGCTACCAGGATTTCCATATGCAGCTTCTTTCCACCACTCTTTTGGAGCCTGGTGACGTGGTTATCTGCATTTCCTTCAGTGGCTCCACGAAACAGGTTCTTGAGCTGGCTGAGCTAGTGAAGAGCAAAGGACTGACAGTGATATCCGTAACCAACTACAAACGCTCTCCCTTGGCAGAACACACTGACGTTTTGCTCCTCACTTGCTCGCAGGAAAACCCCTTCATGAGCGGCGCCGCTGCATCGGTTATCGCACAGATTGCCATAATCGATGCGATATTTCTAGGTCTAGTCCTGTATGACCCTAAGCATTCCATCGAATTCATCGAAAAGACAGTTGACGCGATCAAGACCCAGAAAGTATAGGCCTGCGCCTAAGCTGCTTTTACTTATCTAGCACCTCGGGATTGACTAGATTAGCCGGCCTTTTCCCCTCTAAGGCAGCTAGTACGTTTGCAGCTGCCATCTCGGCCATCTTGCTCCGCGTCTCTAGGGTAGCGCTACCAAGGTGAGGTAGCAGCACTACATTAGGTAGCTCCGCTAATCCAGGAGCAAGCTCTGGCTCATCTTCATAGACATCTAGCCCTGCACCGGCGATCACTTTATCCCGCAGAGCTTTTACCAAAGCCTTCTCATCCACCAATGGACCCCGGGCGGTGTTGACAAGATATGCAGTCTCTTTCATAAGACCAAACTCCCGGGAGCCAATCATGTACCGAGTCTTGGGGGTAAGCGGCGCGTGGAGTGTAATAAAGTCCGATGCCTTAAGAAGCTCATCTAGGGTAACGAACCTGGCTCCGTAGCGTTCTTCTATACTGGGGACGGGCTCAATATCGTTGTAGAGGATCTCCATATCAAAGCCGGTAGCCCGCTTCGCCACGGCTTGACCGATCCTACCCATACCCACAATCCCTATGGTTTTTTTGGCGACGCCACCACCAAGGAGCAACATGGGATCCCAACCAGTAAACTCACCTGCCCGTGTGAGAGCATCGCCTTCCACTACCCTGCGGCTCACTGACATGACTAGTGTCCAAGCTAGATCTGCCGTTGCATCGGTCAAGACCCCAGGCGTGTTGGTAACTAGAATACCTCGCTCAGTAGCGGCAGCCACATCGACGTTATTATATCCTACTGCGTAGTTGCTGATCACTTTTAGATTGGGACTCGCATCCATTACATCAGCTGTGATCTCATCGGTCAAAAGACAAAGCAGCCCGTGGACTCCCTCTATCCCTTGAATAAGTTCATTTCTTGACAGCACTCTGTCATGGGGACTGACAACAACATCCGATGCTTCCTTGAGCATGTCTAGACCCACCTGGGGGATCTTACGGGTTACGAAAACGTTCAGCTTTCCTCCATCTCTTTTTGCCAATTACATCAGACCTCCTGAGAGTAAAGATTATTATCGTATGCTGCTTGATGGCTTGCGCTATAGAGGCCACCTTGATCTATTATACATGCAACTTCTCAACTAAAACCCCGGGGTTTCCCCCGGGGATCTAACAAACCTGGGTAAATTCAACCTAATTGCACATAGACGGGATTTATATCACAGGGATAGGTCGCACCTATTTCACATATTCTGCCAATATATCCCGGGTAACGGCACCGATCTCTTGAGCAAGATCCATGGATATGGACTGATATGTCGGTAGACTAAGTACCCGACTACAGATATCCTCGGTAACAGGACAGTTGAAGGGACCGGTGAGATTCTTAAAAAGTGGACTGGCGTACAAGGGTCTAGGATAAGCCACGCCGATAGGCACCCGCGCCCTTCGTAAGGCTTCCACGATCTCATCTCTTCTGGGAGCGAGTTCCTTTGGTAACAAGAAGGAGTATACATGGAAGACGCTCCAGACGTATGGTTTCTCCTTAGGTACCTGTACATTCAGATCACCCAAGGCTTCGCTGTATGTAGCTGCGATCTGCCGTCTAATATCATTGAACTTATCCAGTTTCCCCAATTGCACTAGACCAATGGCAGCCTGTAGTGCCGTCATCCGATAGTTATAACCTAGCCGCCCGATGAGTCCCCACTTGCGCTCACCTTGGTGACGGATCTCGCGGCACGCCTCGGCTAGCTCAGCATCATTGGTGGTGATCATGCCACCTTCTCCGGTAGTCATATTCTTCGACTCCTGGAAGCTATAGCACGTAGCCTTAGCTAGCCCCCCTACCCGCTTGTCCTTGTACTTGGCTCCGTGGGCCTGGCAGGCATCTTCAATAAACAGAACACCGTTCTTCTCGGCAACCTCTCGAATGGGATCCAAATCCGCCGGGTGACCGAAAATGTCTACTGGCATGATAGCCTTAGTTTGGGGGGTTATCTTGTTTGCAGCATCCTCCGCTGATAGGCAATATGATTCTGGATCAATGTCTGCAAAAACCGGTATGGCTCCTTGCTGCAGCACTGGCCCCACAGTGCCGATAAAGGTAAAGGCAGGTACGATTACTTCATCGCCCGGCCCAATATCACAAGCGGCCAAGACTGTCTGTAGCGAAGCCGTACCGGAATTCACTGCCACAGCTTCCTTGGCACCGACATACTCAGCGAAAGCCCCCTCGAACTCCCGTACAACACCACTACTTAGCTGGGTAATCCTGCCCGAGCGAATAACCTCACTGACAGCTTCGACTTCCTTTTCATCAAACACAGGACCAAAATACATATCCTCCGGCATTCCAGACACAAGCTCCTTCTTCTTACTCACTTGGACTCCACCTCCGTACATCCTCTGGTATCCAGGGGCGCCTGCTTCTCGCTAGAGATAGACCGCTCAACACCTATAAACCCTATCTATTGTTTCGCACCCAAGGAGCATATCCCTCTTTTGCTGCATCTTGACTTGTCAGGAAAGGATTGATAAAAACATACACCTTCTAGATACTCTTTTTCAGGTAGCCTTTCCCTGAGCCGTTCTTTCAATGAAGCGCAGCTCTTCTTGCCATATCGACAGTTCCAAAGAAGAATCCTTCGTTACAGGAGTATACATAGCACCACCGGGGTGTCAACTGAAAAACCCTTACACTATTACTAGTGCCCCTCCCTGCCGCGAAAAAGGGCCCAGCGCACTGTGGACATCGTGATACTCCCTCTAGATATCAATAGCACCCCTTGGCAGGGGTGCCGGCGATATCGGTGATACTCATACTAATAGATTCAATTCATGTTACCAGTGTTGAGGTTCTATTGCCCGCTTGCCCGGTCCCTTAGCTCTTTATAACCCATAAGCCTCAGCTCCTTGGCTCGATGGCACGCTACATAACGACCACAACTACCCGGTAGCTCTGTCAGAGCAGGAATCTCAATTTTGCATATGGATGCTGCATAGGAGCAGCGGGGATGGAAATTGCAGCCGGCCGGCGGATTCGCTACGTCCGGGACCGAACCCCTTAGGTGAATCCTTTTCTTTCTAAGAAGTGGGTCTCCAGTTGGGATGGCAGACAGAAGCGCCTCCGTATATGGATGTAGTGGTTGCTCATACAGAGGGCCTGATTCAGCCATTTCAACAATCCGCCCTAGATACATCACAGCGACCCGATGGCTGATGTGTTCGACCACGTTGAGATCGTGTGCTATGAATAGATAGCTTAATCCCATCTGCTTCTGAAGCTCCTTAAGCATATTGAGAATTTGAGCCTGCACCGATACGTCCAGCGCGGAGACACATTCATCACAGATGATCACCTTCGTGTCTAGCGCTAATGCTCGAGCTACACTGATACGCTGCCTCTGACCGCCGGAGAACTCGTGGGGATAGCGATTGATCATGTCTGTTGTCAGATTCACCCTCCGTAAGAGCTCTCGTACTCGATCATCTCGCTCACTGGCTGGACACGTCTTATTGACCTTCATAGGCTCACCAATAATGTCACCTACAGTCATCCTAGGGTTTAGCGAAGAAAACGGGTCCTGGAAGATGACCTGAATCTCTTTTCTCACCTGTTTCAGCTCTTCGTCGTCTAGCTGGGTAACTTCCACCATTTGGCCCTTGAGGTTGTACTGGATAGAGCCAGCGGTAGGTTCTATAAGTCTTGTAAGGCAGCGTCCTGTAGTCGTTTTGCCGCAACCACTCTCGCCAACCAAGCCTAGTGTCTCACCTTTTTTCAGGTAAAAACTCACATCGTTGACAGCCTTCACATGCCCTACTACTCCCCTAAAGACCCCGGCCCTTATCGGGAAGTACTTCTTGAGACCATCAACTCTTAGAATAATGTCATTGGAGACGGTGCTCTCAGCCAACTCGTTCGCCCCCTTCGTATAACCAACACTGCGCCTGATGTTCCGGACCTACGAGAAAAATGGGTGGCTCTTGACGGCATTTTTCCATGATAAAATCGCACCTGGGTGCAAATCGACAACCCGGGGGCAGATGGTATGGGCTAGGCACACTACCAACAATGGATGACAACTCGCCTTCTTGGCCGATTCTCGGCCGGGATTCCAAAAGCTTTTTCGTATACGGATGCTTCGGCCGATAGAAAATATCAACACAGCTACCGCTCTCCACAATCTTGCCAGTGTACATTACGATCACCCTGTCGGCTATCTCTCCGATTACGCCTAAATCATGGGTGATAAACAGAATCGACATGTCCATTTCCGCTTTGAGTTCGTGAAGAAGCTCTAGTATCTGGCTCTCGATGGTTACGTCTAGAGCCGTGGTAGGTTCATCGGCTATGAGAAGACGCGGATTACAGGATAGTGCGATGGCAATCATCGCTCTTTGTCTCATGCCTCCTGAAAACTCATGAGGATACTTATCTATCGCTTGCTGCGGTGAAGCAATCCCTACTTTCTCCATTATCTCGATGGCCTTCTCCCTCGCTACCTTCTTACCCACTTCCTGATGGAGAAGCACAGCCTCCATGATCTGCTGACCTACTGTATAGACAGGATTTAGAGAGGTCATGGGCTCTTGGAAGATCATGGCGATCTCAGCCCCCCTAATCTGTCCCATCTCCTTTCCAAAAGGGTCCAGTGATAGGATATCTACCTTAGTCCCATCATCTTTGCTGAGCATAATACTTCCACTATGCACCCTTCCCCGCGGACGGGGGATCAAATTCAGAAGACTCCTGGCGGTTACGCTCTTGCCACAGCCGCTCTCGCCCAAGACTCCCAGCGTCTCCCTACGGTTCACTGAGAAGCTCACATTGTCAACAGCCCTTACTATCCCTTCATCTGTATGGAAGAAAACCTGGAGGTCTTTTACTCTTATGAGTTCACCGGTATTCATGGGACTTGCTCCTTCCTGGCTTTCCGGCTCTAGTTTAACTGGTACGGATCCGCAGCATCTCGTAATCCGTCACCAACGAAATTAAAGGCTAGAACAACTATCACTACCAAAGCCCCGGGAATCAGAAGCCATGGATGCATGGCTACAGTCTGCAAATCCTGGGCTCTGCTCAGCAAGACACCCAGACTGACTGTGGGAGGCCTTAGCCCCAATCCCAAGAAACTCAGAGATGTCTCTGCCAGGATCATGTCAGGAATAGCTAAGGTCAAGTTCACAACCACATAGCTCAAGAAATTGGGAATCAGATGCTGAATGATAATAGTCATTTGGGAAGCATTATATCCTTCAGCGGCAGTGACGAAATCCATTTCCCGTAGAGAGATAAACTTGCTGCGCACCACCCTGGCCAATCCTGTCCAGCCAACTAAAGACAAGATAACAGTTATGGCGAAGTAAACCTGAACAGCACTCCATTCCCTGGGTACCGCTGCAGCCAAAGCCATCCAGAGCGGGATTGTAGGTATACTCATGATTACCTCAATAAAACGCTGAATAACGTTATCTACTGGCCCACCGACTAAGCCAGATACGCCACCTATGATAAGACCTAGAACCAAGCTTATGAAAACGCCTACCAAGCCAATGGTCAAAGATATTCGGAGAGCAAAAATGGAGCGGCTAAACATGTCTCTGCCCAAGTTATCTGTGCCCCAAAGACACAAAATGCCTCCTTCATCTACACCGATAAAGTGCATAGAACTTGGAATGATCCCCCATAGTTTGTACGGTGAACCCTGTACAAGAAACCGAATGGGATACTTCTGGCTGGTATCCGGTGTGTAGGTAGTCTTGAACGTCTTTCGGTCTAACTCCTTCTTCCAGCCATAGACAAAAGGTCGAAGATGAAAGTCCCCTTCTGCATCAACAAAATGAATGCCCTGAGGAGGTAGAAAGCTATCAAAGCGTGTATTAACTGAATGTGGTGCGAAAAACTCCGGGGAAAAAACCCCAACCACGTACAAGAAACTTAGCACTACAAGACTTGCCAAGGCCATTCTGTGCCTAGTAAACTGCCTCCAGATGAGCTGCCACTGGGTTTTCGATTCTACATAGGTGACACTTGTCTCTATAGTCTGTTCCATAGTGCTCATGGGCGTCCCCCTTCTGTAACACAGTGCCAGAATACTACGGCTGAGGCTAGCTTAATCATATCGGATGCGGGGATCCATCGTGGCTAGAAGAATATCTGATAACAAGGTACCTATTACTGTTAATACACTGAAGACCAGTATGCAGCTGCCAGCCAGATACATGTCCTGATCCCGCAATGCCGTGTACATTGAGAGTCCAATAGTGGGCAGGTTGAGCACTATTGCTGTCACCGTAGAACCAGAGAAAATACCCGGAAGGAGCCATCCAATCGTGCTGATGATTGGTAGCAGTGCTACTTTGGTAGGATGCGTCCAAATAACCCGCCATTCCGGTACTCCCTTAGCTCTGGCAGTCTCAACGTAGTCTTTTCCAAGTTCATCTAGCATAGTAGCTCTCAGTACCCGCACTATGCTGGCCATCCCAGCAGTACCTATCACTATTACCGGCACAACAAGATGGCGCATGAAGTCAGCTAGTCTAGCCCAACTCCATGGGGCACTTACGAACTCGCTCGAGAACATACCACCCAGACTCCAGCCAAACTTAACATAGCCGATATACATCAAAACTAGTGCCAAAAGAAAATTGGGCGTCGATCGTCCTACAAAGGCGATAAAGGTAAAGAAGTAATCAAAAAACGAATGCTGACGAGCCGCTGAGTAAACCGCTATAGGAATAGCTGTCGCCCAAGTGAAGAACAATGTCAGTAGGCTGATCAATACTGTATACGGCAATCGCTCCAGCAGAATGTCTTTTACCGGCCGACTCTCGATAACGTATGCGCCAGAAAACGACATGCCGAAATCTCCACGCAAAATGATACCTTTCATCCAAGTGAAATAACGCTTGTATAGCGGTTCATCCAGGCCATAACGCTCCCTCAGTGCTTGCACCTGTCTCTCAGCAGCAGCACCGTATTGCTGCTCCAGCTCTTCGATTTGGCTTGTCAGAATGTCACCCGGGGGAGCGTTTATAACCACAAATGAGATCACCGATATGAGCAATACAGTCGGAATGAAGTACAGCAACCTACGGATGATGTAACTGCCCATGGGTATCCACATTCCTTTCTTAGAACCAAGTAGGGCGGTGTTAGGCGACCGATCGCCTAACACCTATCCTACCTGCGAGTCACCGCTCCAACTCCGAATAGCTCAAACTATCCTTTCAGAGTTCAAGACGGTTCTCGATTATGCTCACCGTTTTACTTGGTAACCGGATCCAGGAAGAATTGCTCCGGATAATAGACACTACCCCAGTCAACATCATCATTCAGCATTCCATGGCGGGGCACGTTATGGAAGTTGTTCGCGACAACAATGGGCACCGGTGCTTGACCAACTGTACCGATGGTCCAAATGTTCTCAGCTTGAGCCTGTAGCAAGAGCTTAGCGAACTTTTCTCTTTCTGCAGGATCGGTGCTTTGATTAAGCCCCAGGGACCACTCGATAAGCTGCATGATATGTTGAGGTGGCTCTTCCCCTGCGGTTCCACCGCTGTTGGCCCATGCTATCCATGTCGGCCAAGGCGAATATGGCTGGCCGCCACCCACAGGGGCAAAGGATTTGCCGGGTGTTCCTGGGAAATAGATGTCTGTAACATAGTCAACGTGCCATTGCGACAAGTCAAAATTGCTGGCATTGCGCCGCTCTACCATGAGTTCACGGCTAACCATATCTAGCTTCACATCAATGCCAATCTCTCGGAAGAATTCGAGAGCTAGTTCAATGATGGGGGTGGCGTTGCTATCGAGGTATGTCATAATCAGGTTCATCCGCTTGCCGCTAGGCAGCTCCCTTATGCCATCGCCATCTCTGTCGATTATGCCCATCTCATCCAGCAGCTGCTTAGAGAGCTCTGGATCATACTCCGTATACGCGGCAGCATAATGAGGCTCGAAATACTGACTCGCATCAATTACAGTCGTCTGCCGTGGGGTGGCCATGCCAAAGTAGCACCTATCGTTGATTTCGTCTCGGTCCAACGCGTGAGAAAGTGCTCTTCTAAATCTTAGGTCATTGAATATTTCCCGAAGCTCCGGATCCTGATGAGTCAGATTCAGCATGATAGCAGACTCCACCCCCAGGCCCGAAGACCAAATATAGGTTTCGTAACTACCCTTCTCTTCGCCGTCTATATATAGAGGTATATCGCTACTGAAGAGGTGGGGCCCGCATATGGCAGCATTGCCCTCAAAGGCTTTGACGCGCTTCATAGCGCGATCCGCAACTCGGTTGATCCTTACTCCATCGAGATACGGCAGCTGGTTGCCTTCAGTATCGACAAAGGGATAATATGGGTTGCGTTCATAATCAATATAGGTTAGCCCCCGCTCCTTTACGACGTAGGGATCCAGGACTGGCCGTTTCCTCTCGGGGTAGTTCTTGCTGCTCATATAGTCGAAATACTGGTCCCAAGTGTCGATCCCAACCTCCACAGCTTCTGCCAAGATCTCTGCTTCATCGCGAAAAGCTGGATGGAACTGCTTCATGTAGTGAGCGGGGTAATTGGTCACCCGGTCACTTACCTTATGAAATGTATTGTGAACCAGAGGCGAAGGGGCATCATACGTATATACTACGGCATAATCATCGATCTTCTTGACGTCCAAAATACCAGGCTGCCATACATCGGGTGGGATCGGGTTAAGAGTTTCGTTGAGAGCAATGTGCTCCCACCAGAACTCGAAGTCATCAGCAGTAAAGGGGTGCCCATCGGACCACTTTACGCCTTCTCGCAAGTATATGGTGAGCTGCGTAGCATCTTCCGAGTATTCCCAACCTTGGACCAAATTAGGTAGCACTTGCTGAGCGTCGGGAGTAACTCGGCCTAGCAAGTAACACCCCGATAGGCCAGCTAGCATCCGGCCGTCGCCCACACCCATATCTAAGTCCCGAGCCCATACGTGGGCTACACCACCATAGTTACCGATTCTCTCGTATGGCTCAATGATAGGGGGATCTACAGGCAGCCTCTCCGCCACCGGCGGTAGCTCCCCTTTGGCTACTTTCTCAGCTAGCATTGGGGCTTCGCTAAAGCTGGTAATACCCAACTCTGAAGCTAACGGTCGCTCGCCAAACCAACTGGCCGGCAGATTAGGGTCTACGGAAGGGACACTGTCTGCCAGTACGGATGTACCAGCAAAGACTAAGCCAATGACTAAAGCAAGAGTTATCAATAGGCTGATGCTCTTTGTCCTCCGCATTATTCTCCTCCTTTTCTGATGCTTAACATTGTGTTCCGACTACCGCATCCGATACCTATACATGCAGATGTCTCCCAACCCCACCTCCTCAGGCCTTTCCGGCCGTACCGTATGCAAATCACAACTGAGCTAGTACCTCTGCAACACCCAGGCTATAGGAAGAATCAGCTACTATGCCATTTTTCTCCCTTACTGCATCCTTGATCTCGTCATCTGCGTTCTGGGTAGTAGCTGCGTTGAACCTCAATAACATGTCCAAGTCATTATAGGAATCGCCCATAGCCATGACATCATCCGGATCCAAAGCAAGAGACTCTGCGACTTTGGCTAGAATAATCCCTTTGCCTACATCTCGCCAACGAAAAGCGATCAGTCGGTTATTGCGCACTGGTTTAATCTCCTGATTACGGAGTCTTTCCACGAATAGAGGAAAGGCCTCCTCTGCCTGTTCCCGGGACCAGTAGAATATCTCAACGTATCCGCGGTTTCTCTGCATGTACTTATTGTTGACCAGAAACTCGCATCCATGGTCCAAAGCCATACCCGTAACAACCTGGCGACTTAACGAAAGTAGCCCCAGTTCTTTGTTATATGCGTCCTTATTCCATGGTAACCAAGGTCGATACCCATCACCCTTTAAGAAAAACACGTCTCGCTCGTCACATATCAGTATCTGGGGGAACCCATTGTGTGGTCCAAGCCCATTGTTGAGCAAAATATCCACGGTAACGGGATAAGGTCTGCCCGTAGCAATGGCAACATGACAGCCTCTGTCATGAAGCCGCTGCATCTGCTGTACGGTGGCTCCAGCAATGCTCCCATCTCTGTTAAGTAGTGTACCGTCGAAATCAAGGGCTACAAGTCTCACAGCTCATCTCCTTCGTATTCTAGTTCTGTACCCCGCTCTTCAGCTATGCGGAGTACTAGCGTAGAGATCAGGGCTTCAAACCCAGCCTTAATGACGGCAAGCCATCGATTATATGAGGCCGCTTTGGAGTAAGCAAACAGCGTGATGTCGGCCTGGCTTGCTAACCATGAAAAACGTTTGGAGGTAATAGCTACCACAAACAATCCTTTGGAGCGGGCTATTGCCAAGGGCTGGTGGAAATAGTGTCCTTCCCCAGATTGCGATATGACGATAAGGACATCATCAGGTTTCATGAGTAGATCAGTTCCGACTATACTACTCTCGTCTTGGCAGCAATAGGAGTTGATTCCAAGATATCGGCACTTGTGATTGCCCATCTCCGCCAAAAAACCGGATTCCCCCAAGCCATACCAGATTACCTGAGGCGCCTTAGCACAACGGCGGATTACCTCCATAAACTCGTTAGTATCCAGGTTTTGGAAGGTCTGTTGAATAGAGACCTCACTTACTCTATAGCACCACTCTAAGTTTCCATGCTCTTCGGTAAATAAGCGTCGAGGTGTTAGGCAGACTTGCTGCAACTCTCGATAACCGGAAAGACCCAAATGCTTACAGAACCTGATCACACTAGAACGAGAGCAATCAGTTGCCTCGGCGAATTCCTCTAGACTCATAGTGGCGATCTTGAAGGGGTACTCCAATATGTGCATCGCCATCTTCTTGTTGGTGCGACTCATTGATTGATAGGTTTCAGTTATGTAAGCCTGCAGACTATTGCTATCCTTGACCATATTTGATACCCCACGTTCCATATTGGCGCCACTGTCTCTCCGTATGAACCCTTCGTTGTCCAAGTGGGAATTCCTCCCTTTTTATTAACGTTTTATTAAAAAGGCCAACCCCGTAGGATTGGCGTCAATAAATCACACAAATATCATTCCTTAGTGTCAATCTCCATCTCCTAGTCTTTAGCCTTGGCGAGCCGTATCACATTCCATGACAATGCCGGCAGATCTGCAGTCAAGAAGCTACTGCTTTGCTGGGCATTCCCTATGTTTCTAGGAATTACATTGTCAGGATTAGTCTCGGTATTGACGGCTTTCACATCATGGTGGGTCAAGGTAATATGTTGAACCACTTTGTATGCTTCGAAGTCACCCAGTCGACCATTTAGCTTGAGAGGGCTTTCTAGATCCCGGTTCACGGCAAAGATGGTTAGCTCTTCTTTCTCTTCGTTGAATACTCCCACAGCCTCCAGGAGCGGTACATCAGAGAAGTCTTTGCAGTCATATACCGGGCTTTGAACCACCGGCAAGAGTACATCTCCCCGCCCATAGAGGGATGTATGGAGATAGGGCCAGTAGATAGTCTGCCTCCATACTCCGCCCCCAGTCCGGGTCATAATGGGCGCGATGACATTGACGAGCTGGGCAATGCAGGCGATCTTCACCCTGTGGGCCCGCTTCAATAGGGAAATCAGCATACATCCCACAACCAGGGCATCTTCGAAGGTATACACATCCTCCAGGATAGGGGGTGCTATCTGCCATGGCTCTTCTTTGGCCGTTGTCTGATGGGAATGGTACCACACATTCCACTCATCAAAGGAAAGGTTTAGGGTCTTCTTGCTGCGTTTTTTAGCCTTGATGTAGTCACAGATGCCGATAACTGTATCGATGAATGAATCCATACCTACCGATTGAGCCAAGAAATTGGCAGTATCGTTGCTCTGGTTGCCGAAATAGGTGTGAAGGGAGATATAGTCCACATGTTCATATGTATGATCCAGTACCTCTGCTTCCCATTGGGGGAAGGTAGGCATTTTAGCATTGGAGCTGCCGCATACCACTAGCTCAATGGATGGATCTACCATCCTCATGACCTTGGCTGCTTCCAAAGCAGTTCTGCCGTATTCCTGTGCGGTTTTGTGGCCAATCTGCCAAGGCCCATCCATTTCATTTCCCAAGCACCAAAGCTTGATATTGTGAGGTTCTTCGTACCCATGGTGGCGCCGCAGGTCACTCCAATAGGTACCTTCGGGATGGTTGCAGTACTCTACAAAGTTCCTGGCCGCATCGATACCCCTGCTGCCTAGATTGATGGCGAGCATGGCTTCAGCACCGGCGGCATTCACCCAATCCACAAATTCATTGCTGCCAAACTCATTTGTTTCAACCGACCGCCAAGCTAACTCCAATCTGCGGGGCCTTTCACTCTGGGGGCCAATGCCATCCTCCCAATTATAGCCAGAGACAAAGTTACCGCCGGGATAGCGGACTACAGGTACATTAAGCTCCCTGACTAGATCCAACACATCTTGGCGAAAACCATGCTCGTCTGCCTGAGGGTGATCTGGTTCGTAGATACCTCCGTAGATAGCCCGACCAAGATGCTCAATAAATGCCCCGTAAATGCGGTTATCTACTGTCCCGATACGAAAACTCTTATCCAAGACTAAGGTGGCCTGCCTCGGCTGACCCACTGCCTCCACTCCTTGTATATTAAGATTTAATGGATGCTGACAATATGCATCACTTAGCCGCAAAACAGGTATGGATTGAGCTTCTAGATAATGACATTGAGCTTTTCACCACCGACTATGTCTAGATACCTCCATTCAGGGGCATATGGCGGAACATGTCCCAAGGAGTAATGATGCCGAGGAGCGTTTCGTCGAGCCTGCCAGTGGCTGTAATCAATATGGCTTCCAGGCGAGGATAATCAGTGATCATGCGGCGCTCAAACTCCCGATAGGCATCGAATATCGTAGCAGACTGGGGCAAGAAACAGACATTCTCTCCCCGACTCTTATCGTAGATTAAGACTTCCGCCACGGAGATATCTTCAATAACGCTCTGCATCACTTTCTCCAGTTCAAATGTAAGCCACCTAGCGATACAACGGTCGGTAAGCAATCCCACAAACTCCCCATCGTCATAGACAGGAAATTGCGTATATCCATATCGCCGGACTAAAGCCATGACATCCAAAATGGAGTCATTACTTTCCACGCTATAGACTTCCCGCTGAAACTTAGGAATAACTAAGGGTGGTCTTTCTACGATGTCGGCAATCTGTTCGATTCTCTCCACTACACTCTCATGGGGCTCTGCAATGACTTGTTCCGGCTCCACGAGCTCATGGACAATGGCGTTGCGCAGCTCTGCGTATTCCAAGAGATCATCTTCAAACTGAGCAAACATACTATCATTGCGGGCAACTCGCCTAACCAGCTGCGAGAATCCCATATATCTTTCGACTCCTGCTCTTTTTTGTAGCTGTTTATCGATACGGTTATAGGCCATGATGAATCGTTCAGATAGTCTCAAATTGAACCACCTCTTCTTGAGTAATTCTCCTTTCACCTCCTCGCTTCCTCTAGCTGAACTTCACGTGACTGTCCCACATACCTGGAAGGCTCTTTGCACCACGGTACTTATTGATCAAAAAAAGAGAACTCCGTCTCCAGAGTTCTCTCTTCATGCTGCATATCTTACTTATTCTTCGGTTTTCCCTTATCCTTATCTTTGCCGCTTTCCTTAAGAGCCTTAAACTCTGGAGAACCGGGTTCAATGCCAAGTTCCTTGGCCAGGGCACCCCAGCCCTTTGTCTTGTTGACCTTATATACGCCAACTACATCTTCCACCGGCTTTTCCGACATCCGGGCCAGCTCCAAAGTTACGTATACATCACCAGGTTCCAGTTCTACCTCAGCAATCAGTTCATCTATCTTGCCCACAGTAACGCCAAACTCCACACTGAGTTCTGTCTTAAACAGGCTGAAGTCAGCTTGTGCCCGGACATTCAGCTCACTTACCAAAGAGCTTAGCTCATCGCCGATGCTTAGTGCCGAAGCTGCTCCACTAAAAGCTAGTACCAGAATCAGCGCCCAAGCAAGAGTCCTCGTCCTCAATGATATCCATCCCTTTCTAGAGATACTTCTTTACTCCTATCAGTCTCTCCTATATGTCACTATTTACTAATACCAGATATAAATGGCATTATCCTGTCTAGTACCCAACGGCCCATGGTCCTAGGTAAAGGGGCTTATATCAAAGCCGTCAGCAATTTTCGGTAGCACTAGACAGGATCGTCTTGGTATTTTGTTGAATCCTAGGATTATCTTTGCCTGCACCTTGCTCTTTAGATAGCGGGCTAGCTCCACTCCATGGCTTTTTTGCAGCCTAACGGCACAAATCTCTATACCTTTGACAACACTGGAGGTCCTGCGTAATGTTCAACAGAAAAATGACCCGCACCAAACGTCTGCTGACCATATTGATTGCCCTAACCTTAATAGTCACCGGGCAACTCATATGGCGGCAGCGGGCGGAGGTAGATCTTGAGCTTTTCCCACCGCTAATCCCCGACATCCTACCTGCAGTCTCTATTGGCCAATCCGTTACCATCCACGATCCATATGCTTATCCCGGAGAGTATCATAAAGCCCAGCTTCATGTTCATACAGACAAGTCCTTCGATGGCAAATGGCCTATGGAAAGTGCGGTTGGCGCCTACCGTGAAGCAGGATATACATACCTGGCCATCGCCGATCATGATCGGGTGACTCTGTATAATGACCTTGACGGCCCTGATTTTGTCACAATCCCAGCAGAGGAAAACACTGTCCCCTGGCCTTTTTGGCCTCTGGGTACCCATATGCTTCGCCTTTTTGTAGATTCCCACGCATGGTCGGGAGACGCTCAAGCGAGGATAAACAAAACCATCAAGGCCGGTGGCATGGCAGCCCTCGCCCATCCCAATTGGTCTGGCAACCTACAGACAGGTCAATGGACACTGCCCCAGATGCTGGCACTACATGGTTTTCACTTGGTGGAGGTATACAATCCCCACTCCAACTGGAGAAAAGACACCCAGCGATGGCATGAACTCATCCGCCGCCGGGGGCCCAAGGAGCCGATTTGGGCTATTGCTGTTGACGATTCCCACAGTGAGGATCTGTTCAACCGTGGCTGGATAGTAGTCAAGACCGACGGCATCTCAAAAAAGGCCCTCAAGGACGCCCTGCTGAGAGGGAGTTTCTACCCTTCTACTGGTCCTACAGTTGTCTTTGGGGTCATAGATGAGCTTATCACAGTCAAGCTCAAAGGCGATAATCCTGCAAAAATAGAGTTCATCGCTGGCAATGGCGATGTTGTCTCTTCGGTTACATCCATCGAAGCCAGCTATACACCCAAAGGCAATGAAGGTTTCGTGCGGGTGGAAGTAGAGACCGAGGGCGGCAAAAGGGCCTGGTCCCAACCATTCTGGCTAGAGCCAGGAGAAGCTCTTTAGCGGTGCGATAGAAAAGAGGTTTCCTTCAAATTCACCTCGAATGCTGCAGTATTGCATCATTATTATATACATGGAGGTAGTTGCAAGGTGAGTGGACGAGAATCTGCAAAACACCTATTCGTATGTATAACCATCGCAGTCGTGGCATTTGTGCTAGCTGTAGAGCCAGTTCGGGCATCTTCCATCTATACAGATGTCTCCCTCAGCTACTACAACCGCTTCTTAGGTGGACTGAAAAACGAGAATTTCCAGAGGTACCACGTGCTAAGGGGAGGTTATCAAGATGACACCTTTGATATCAATATCAACTTCAACATGTTTGAGGATGTCAATGGTCCCATAGCCGATCACAATATCAATCCCTTTACCCTAGAAAGCACTTGGCAACTTACAGAGCACGATGAGATACAAGCTAACTGCCTCTACCTTACCGATGTGCATAGCAAAGGAGATTCTTTTGTAGAAGCCGCTTTGGAAGGGAAATACAAACACACATGGCAAAAAGACAGATGGCTGCTTTCCATAGTACCTATATTGAGAGCAACTAGCCAAAATGATTGGTCACTGAGACCGTCCTTGGGAGCGGCTATCTCTTATCAAACCCCCAAAGCCCTGTGGAGCCTAGAGCTCAATGGGCTGGATCTAAAAGACTACGCCATTTTAAGCCGGGGCACCAATGTACTGACTGCCAAGGTAACGTGGCCCACCTGGAAAAATACCAAGATGAGCATCGGACTGAATGCCCTCTTAGGGGAAGCTGCTGGCTCACCTTTACCCCACGGACTTGACGACCACCAGGAAGAGTTCTGGGTAGACATGCGGGTTTTCTTTGATCACTTGGCAGTTTGGCAGATTAACTAAGCCCCGTAAAAGACTCCTATGCAGTGGTAAGAGGGCGAGGGAGCCAGCTATCGGTAAGCTATAGCATCCAATATATGACGGGAAGGGCCCTTGTGCAGGGCTCCTTCCCGTTTTTTTAATCTATCGGTTTTATGTGAGGCTCTTTGTCAAAATCTCATTGAGCACCTTCTCTGTCACATCGCCTTGGGAGAACCCTACATTGCTGGTCCCCATGGCTTTGGCGGCATATGCTTTGATTTGTTTTTCATCTAGAGCAACCACTGAACCAAAGAGATGGTTGATTAGGTCACTAAACTCCTGGATGTCAGTCAGGCCCAACCAGGTAAGAACATTATCTACCCGCTCTTTTGCATGATTTGCGGTAAACCTCAGGTATTCACCTAATAGTACCCCGTTGGCCCGGCCATGGGGTATGTCGTGGTAATATGTTAAGGAATACCCCAAAGCATGGACCAAAGTCGTACCGGTATGGGAAATAGTAATACCGCCTAAGTTCGAGGCAACTAGCAGGTGATCTCTCTTTTCTGGTTCTAGCTCGCCTTTCTTCAGACCAGGGATGCATTTCGCCCAAAGGCGGATACCCCGCTCAGCAAACATATCGCTGGTGCCTGTAGCCCGACGGGATAGGTAACCTTCCACAAGGTGAGACAAAGCATCTACTCCGGTATCTCTGGTTATGTGGATAGGCAACTTGTCAGTGTATCTCCAGTCAAGGAAAGCAATCTTAGGAAATAACTCCGGTGCGGAAAAAGACCTCTTCGTCTCCGCCGATGCCACCGTCAAGATAGAATACGGAGTTACTTCACTGCCGGTGCCGGCAGTAGTCGGTATGGCTGCGATGGGCAAAGGTTTTTCAGCGAACTTGCCTGAATAAAGCTCTTTTGGAGCAATGGGGTTGGTGGCCAATGTTGCCACGGCTTTAGCTGCATCTAAAGGCGAACCCCCACCTATAGCAAGGATAAAGTCGGGTTTGTATCGCCTGGCCATATCGCCACCCAATGCGACATTCTCCAGTGAAGGGTTATTCTCCACTCCATCAAAATGCTCATAGTCAATATCTTGAGATTTTAAGGCCTTGGTGGCGTCATCTAAAGCCCCACTTAACCGTGCTGAGTTCTTGCCTGTAACCAGCAGACATTTCTTGCCGTATTGGGCCAGCTGTTCTGCTTGCGTCACAAGCACCTTCTCTCCATGGATCACCTTCGTCGGCATGAAGAAGTTGTAGCTTTGCATTATCATACCCCTTTTCCTATGCGGACCTCACTATTTAGGTCAATACTCCCGTTTTACTTTCCAACTTGGTAATGACCGTGTATCTATTTCCATGGCCGCCTTTATTATACCATTTTACACCCTGGGCGTTTTTCTAGCACTTGGGAGGTAACCTTGGAGTACTCAGTGACTGAATGGGAAGGTATTTGTGCCAATATGGCGTATTTATCCAACGGTATGGTTTTTTTGCACTTTATCTATAGGCTCTAGACTATTGGAGGTGGCTAAGGGGTGTTTGCGGAGAACTGGTCAGTACGACACAAGATTCTCAGTGTGACTTTGAGCCTCATCGTCATCGGAGCACTCATCGGTCTCACTGGTTACATGAGCATCAACCGGGTAGTAACCAGCATGGATATCATCTACGATACTACCCTTGCCCAAGAGCGATTCCTCGGTGCCATGGAAAGCAGATTATATCGTCTGGATAGGACGTTGCAGGCGGTCACCATGGCCGGCTCCCATGCGGAAATGCTCGAGGCTGCGGAACAGTTTGACCAGGCCCTAACCGATACCCGGGAGGTATGGGCAGAGTATATTGAAGGGCTAGCGGACACAAACGCAGATAGACAGGCTCTTTTCACCGACTTTGTTACCAGAGTGGATGAGTATGCCGAGCTTAGCAATGATGTGATCAATGGCAGTGTGGTGACTGCCATGGAGACAGCCAAGGAAGCATCCCTCACCATCGATGTCGCCATAGGTATTTTGAAAGATATCGCCGACGAATTTCTCGCCGAAGCAAGAGAGCTGCAAGTAGAGACACAGACAGTACAAGACACCGCCCATAAACTGCTTGTTTTTCTTGTTGCCGGCGGTGTTATCTTGGGGATAGTACTTAGTCTTTGGGTAGCCGTCTCCGTGTGCAGACCACTAGACGCCGTTGTGGGTATTCTAGATAAGATCGCCTCGGGGCAGCTTACAGTGGAACTGCCCCCAGTAACTCGTCGAGATGAGCTTGGGCATGTTCTAAACCGCTTACGGGACATGTGCCTTTCTCTCAGGGAAGCTGTAGGCAGCATCCTCGATGTAGCAGCTAGCATTGGCCTAAACAC
>JAAYRF010000102.1 GCA_012518905.1 Bacillota bacterium
ACATTCGGTGCATCGATTAGGAGGATAATCTGTGATACTACCTTATCCCTTTACCTTTCACCCCCTCTACAAGGAGAAGGTCTGGGGTGGGACGGGATTAGCTGAGCAGTTTGGCCGACAGCTTCCCGGTAGCAATATTGGAGAGAGCTGGGAGATTGCTGCCCATGAAAATGGTGTTAGTGTCGTATCCCAAGGGCCGTTGGCCGGCAGAACTCTGCCAGAGTTGGTGCAATTGTATGGCCGCAAGCTCTTGGGGACAGCCCTGCCAGACTCGGCCATGCTCAACTTTCCCTTACTCCTTAAAATACTTGATGCCAATGATTATCTTTCTGTTCAGGTACATCCCGACGACGAATACGCAGCTGATCACGAAGTGGGTGAAGCGGGGAAATGGGAAGCTTGGTATATAATCGCCGCGCAACCTGGTGCAGAGATCATCTATGGCCTGCGTCCTCATACCACCCGGGAGGAACTTAGACACGCTATCCAAGAGGGGATAATCCAGCAGTTTCTTGGGCGGGTGCCTGTCAAGGCCGGTGATGTTTTCGATGTCCCTGCAGGGCTCGTCCATGCTCTGGGCAGAGGGGTCATGGTGGCGGAAATTCAGCAAAACTCCGATGCAGTATACCGGTTATATGATTGGGATCGGGTAGACGACCTGGGCAACCCACGACCTTTACACATTAAGAAGGCGCTGGATGTAATCCAGTTTGCAGGTCAAAGGACCGAAGCTGTGCCGGGACTGGCCATAGCAGCTCCCCAAGGAGAGAGAATCATATTAGTGGCTAATCGCTATTTTGCCTTGGAGATACTAAACATCGATGGAGCTATGCAGGAGTCTACCCAAGGTGAAAGGTTTCATCTGCTCCTGTGCCTAGAGGGAGGATTTACGCTGAAACCTAGCTACGGAAGTTCCGTTTACTTAGGGTCTGGTACTTCTGTTTTAGTGCCGGCGTGCATCATAGATTATTCCCTCTTGGGCAGAGGCAAAATCATGAAGTGTTACGTTCCGGATATCGAGCGCGACATAGTAGAGCCACTGTCGTCCCATGGATATACCCAGGCAGAGATGATGGCCCTGGTGGCAGGTTTGAGTGATTACCGGATTCGGTACTTGCCTTTGACGGAAATCTAGAATCGACTGCTCGTTGTCGATTGATCCCCGGATACATCGGTTACTCCTGCGTTCCCCGAGAGCCAAAAAGCGGATCTTTACACTACTTGATATGCGGTACCCTTATAAGGGTACCGCATATTTGTTTAGGCATGAAACTATTATTGAGAGGAAGAGTCAGAGACGCGCCAAAATTCGATCCAAAAATGATAATAGTATACAGATTCGCGCAAATAGTGGCGCGGTTCTGGTAACTGTTGACAATAGTTACAAAGAACGATACAATGGAAATGCACCTAGGACAAAAGTCCCGTATGGAGCATTTGGTTCCCCCCATCATGGCCACAGTTGAAGGAGGGAGAAAGGCTAGTCCGCAGATGTTGATGTCTCGCGGTCTGCCTGCAGAAGTGAGATTGCCCTTTCATTGGAGAAAACAGCAAAAGGTTACGGCTACTGAAGTTGATGACCAGACGACGGTATTAAGGCATATTGGCGTTCTGGCCCTTAATGAGGCTGGTATTGTGGTGTTCTGCAATGCACACATGCTGGAGATTCTAGCCAAGGCAAAGGGTCGTCCTCTATCAGGTGAGAGGCTTGTAGGTCAGCACTTTGAAGATGTTATGGGCGTTCCACTTTCTAAGACCCTAATCGGGTATTCACTGACTCGGAGGGATGAGGCTAGCGGCTGGCGAATTAGGGTCGGTGATCGGTGTCTAATGATGAATACACTGCTACTCTGGGGCCCAAAGAGACAGCTTCGGGGTTGTATAGGATATTATATCCCCGATGCTTCTTCTCCCACAATCTCCGATGACGCCGATGATGCTCGGTTCATAGTGGAGAAGCTCGTGAGGGAGCGCGGCTACCCTACCACTGATTGGATAGCAAATATCTCCTTAGAGCATGCTCTACAGTTATATAAATGCTTAATGCAGAATGGTCACTTCATACCCAATCCCCGATATTGTGTTTTTGCTAATCAATGCGCGTTCAATCCGGAGTGCGGCTTTCTTTCTTTGGATCGGCGACGTTTCCACCGAGCACCTGTAGAGTTGCCGGTGCGGATTTTCATGGCAGCTACCCCTGACGGCCAGGCTGTAGACGGGATCATGGACTCGAAGTTCTGTGAGGGCCGGACAATAGACCTCAGCTTAGGAGGTGCTCGCTTACGGGCTCCAGTCAATTTCCCTTTGGGAACAGTTTTGCGGGTGGAAGTTGACCAGAAGGAGCTCTTTGGCTGCCAGGGTGAGATTGTCTGGTCTAAAGAGATTGAAGCGGGGCATTGGGACCATGGGCTGAGGTTTCTTACCTTAGGAAGGAAAGAGAGAGCTAAGATTATGAGGCTGGTTTCCTTCGGCAAACCTTCCCAGGCCCCGATGGATAGTAGCCCATCCTCCCCGCACATCGTCTCACCTGTTGATGGCATGGTGGTTCAGGCGGTGGCTCTTATCCTGCGTTTCTTGAAGGCTAAGGACATAGATACCTTCACCCATTCTCTGCGCACAGCCCATATTGCGACACAGTTGGGCACGGCTTTACATCTTCCTAAGCATGACATCGTCTTGTTAAGGCATGGGGCACTTCTCCACGATCTGGGTAAACTGGAAATTGATCCTGCTCTGCTCAAAAGTACCTCTGTTTTGGGTCCGGAGCAGAGAGCGATTCTAAGGAAGCATCCGGTGTATGGGGCTAGATTGCTGGAAGGCTACCCACCACTCCGTAGCTTGAGCTTGATAGTGCGCCACCATCATGAGCGACATGATGGAAAGGGTTATCCCGATGGCCTAAGCGGAGAGGAGATACCTTTCCTAAGCAGAATCCTGGCGGTGGCCGATAGCATCGATGCCATGGCCCATTCCCGCCCCTACCGCCCTACTCCCCTTACGGGGCATCAGATCATCGAGATTCTGGGACAGGAGATAGGTCACCAGTTCGATGAAATTGTGGCGAGGGTGGCTATACAACTGTTATCAGAGGGTAAGTTGATTGGGGATGTTTGACATGGGTCTATGGTCATGGGGCTGACCTTTAGCTTCCTTAGGCCCATAGGAGAAGGACTCCTGCCTTTTGCGCTGAACAAAGGAAAGTATGGCAGCAATGCGTTTGCGCAGAGGGGAGAGGTATGATGGGTACAGGTGGTATCCTTTACTGGTCGCGGGTGGTGGTATTAGCCATTGTTTTACTTATTTTGTTTGGGGTATCGGGGGTGATGTTTCCCATCGGTGCCGGCGTGGAGGCCGAATCTACGGCGAGCGGATCTCTATTTACTTTTATAGCATGCCTTCTTCATGCTGGAATCTTAAGCCACTTGATTGTTCGTTCCAGCTGGCATGGCTGGCGTTTGATCGCCGCGATTTTCGTGATCTATTATGGCATTATGACCTTTTTGAGCCAGATTGAGACCGTTGTTTTTCTCGAACATCTAACTGATATCGTGAGGGCAGAGGATCTGCCGGCCCTCTTCGCTCAAGGAGCGATCGTGGCCGGTGTCTTCTCTTTGGTGGCAGTATTGGCCCATGGCAAGTTTAAGAAGCAAACAACTCCAAGCCGCCCTGTTAGCACCTTGCAGCTTACTTATGGCGAATGGATCAAGCGTTTGGGGCTGATTGCCGTGATATATGTGGTGCTGTATCTAGGCTTCGGCGCCCTGGTGTTTAGGCCTTTGGTAGGTGCCGCTTTTAGCGAATACTATGGTGATCTAGAACTCCCTGCCTGGATCCTTTTGCTCCAAGCGGCCAGAGCTTTAGTGTGGGTGGCACTGGCTCTACCGATAATGCGCATGTTTCAAGGGCGAGCCTGGGAAGTTAATCTTGCCATTGCCCTTAGTTACTCTATATTAATGGGAGCATTACTTCTTATCCCAACAGACATTATGCCGACAGCCATTCGATGGGGACACTTCGTGGAGGTCTCCCTTTCGAATTTCATCTTTGGCTGGCTTGTTGGCGCCATATTGCAGCAGCCCGGAAAGAATGCAGAAATCGTAAGGTAAAACTCTTTTCAGGTTCTGCTTCCAGAAGGAGCAGCCTTGGCTTAACATATAGCCTGCCCGTGGTGAACCGTATCATAGCGTGAGCCCAGTGGAAATTAGCACAGGGCTCACGCTTTAAAATGAATCGATCAGTTCCCTAGCGATATCGAGCTAGGGCAGCTATTTCCGCTTCATCTTCCAGCAGTTTTGCCGTACGGGAAGGCTGGTACATCACGTTATAGTATTCCGCCAGCATTCTGCGGGAAGAGAACCGATGATAGGCCGTATCTATAGCCGCTCGCATCATGGTCTGCCATTGGACGGGGTTTTCATAATAAGTCGGTATGACCTCTTCCAAGAGCACCTCATACAAGCTGGCCAGATCGTATTTGGATTGCAGTCCGCCCTCATAGCCGCCACCAAACTGCCAGCCATTAATGCCGTGTTGGCAACCTTCCAGCCACCAGCCATCCAATACGCTAAAGTTAAGGCACCCATTCAGGGCTGCCTTAATGCCAGAAGTACCTGAGGCTTCAAGCGGTCTTTGGGGATTGTTGAGCCAAACATCACATCCAGCAGTGAGTAAGCGACCGAGCTTCATATCATAGTTCTCCAAGAAGACGACACTTCGGGGAAAACGGCGGGACATCTCTACGATTTTGCTCAGTACCAGTTTTCCGGATTCATCCTTGGGATGGGATTTGCCGGAGAAGACCATTTGTACGCGGCCACTGTTGAGTAAAGGTTCCATGATATCCATGCGATGGAAGATAAACTCCGGCCGTTTATACAAAGCGGCCCGACGGGCAAACCCCATGGCCATGAACTGGGGGTTGAGCTCTACTCCGGTTCTCTTGGCGATGGTCTGCAAAAGCTCCCGTTTGGCTTCCATATGGGCATTCCAAAGTCCTAGGTTCGACATGTAGGCTCGGCGGATGCTAGGGTGCATCCAGGTGTCGAGATGAACCCCATTGGTGATGGCCACGATGGGGGCTCGATCATCGATGTCTGACCACATGGATCGAGTCGTGATGCCGTGGAGCTTGGATACACCGTTAGCTATGTGGGCTAAGCGCATACCTCCCACAGTCATGTTAAAGGGATCGCCACCGATCCTTCGCATCTGTTCCCAAGATAGGCCATTGTAAGCTCCCATGTACTGTAACAGGCCGTGGTCATGAGTTTCATTGCCAGCCATGACTGGGGTGTGAGTCGTAAAAACTACTTCCCGGCGCGTAGCTGCTAGCGCTTGCTCAAAGGATTGCCCTTGGGCCATTTTCTGCCGGATGAGCTCGACCCCGGCTAGAACAGCATGCCCTTCATTGAAGTGGTATACGTCTACCGTATGGCCTAAGGCCTCTAGAGCCCGTACACCGCCTATACCTAGGACGATCTCTTGAGCGATGCGATCTTGGGCTTCGCCTCCGTATAACCTCTGGGTGACCCAATGGTAATCGCTGCCGGGAATAGCGGCATCGAGGAGATAAAGGGGCGCATTATCGTAAGCATCAACTCGCCATACTCGAATGGGGACTTCGTCTTGTCTAATATTGACATACACGACAATCCCAGTATCTTGTAACACGTCACGGGCATAGGTGGCGGGTTTATCATAGGGCCATCCATGTTCGTCTACAAATTGGGAGGTATAACCTTCTTTCCATAGGATACCTACCCCTACGAAGGGCAGTTTCAAGTCATGGGCGGTCTTGAGGATGTCTCCTGCCAGAATGCCCAAGCCCCCTGCATAGATGGGCAGGTCTTCACCAAGGCCATATTCCATACAAAAATAGGCAACTCGAGGTTGATACTTGCTGTAGCTCATGATTAGCTCCTCCTGTATACTCTGGAGATGGCCGGTTCGTTGGCAAAAAATAAAGGACGGTGGTTGATTCCACCCAATGATAGTCTGCACAATAAAGCCTATGATTAGATCGAACAATAGTTGAGCCTTGAGGTAAGCTTATCCAGGTCACTAGTAAGAAGGGCCGTGGAAGAAATCGTACTGCACCAACTCGGTGGATGTGGTAAACTGAGACTATCTGGTTGGGGAGGGACGCAAGTTGAGATTACATGAAAGTGACGAATGGCTATTTCGCTTATTCAATAGTCGAATCAGATGTAGATTGCTGGACATTATCTCGGTATGGGTTACACATACTGGTGGCGCCACGTTTACCATCGGCATCACCTTTGCTGCCATAGTGGCGGGTTTGAGTGAAAGACGTGCTTCCTACCTAGTTGCAGGCAGTCGAGCGCTAGCAGCTTTAGCCAGTAGCCACCTTGTCAGCCACATCGTCAAACGAATAGTCAATCGCCCCCGGCCTATGTTAAGACTCGATCACATCAGGACATTCAATGTCCCTATTTGTGCTTATTCCTTTCCCTCTGGGCATACTACTGCTAGTTTTGCCGTGGGTATCAGTTATGCTCTTTCTTTTCCGGGCTATGCTTCCTTGTGGGTTCTGTGGGCTGCCTTGGTAGGATGGTCCCGGGTCTATGTGGGAGTTCACTACCCATCTGACGTATTGGCTGGCAGTATGGTAGGTGCCGTCTTTGCCTTTATCTCTCGCCTCATTGTTCCGGGATTTGCCTGACCCTCTACAGGCTCGCTGTGGTTTGGAGCACCCCTTTGGATGCAATAACAGCCTAATAACAGCTTAAAGCAACAGTTGGAAGCGACCGCAATCTCTACCTTGCTTGACAGGTCGCCAAGCAACAGGTAGTCTTTTACTTGTGCGAATTTTGGGCACCAGGAGGCCAAATGAATTATGGAGTTACGTAATGTGGCGATTATCGCGCATGTTGACCACGGCAAGACAACCTTAGTGGACGGTATACTGAAACAGACGGGGGTTTTTCACTCCAATGCAGATATCCAGGATCGGGTACTAGATTCCGATGAGCTAGAACGAGAACGGGGGATCACTATCCTCTCAAAGAATACAGCGGTCATGTATGGTGGTTGTAAGATCAATATCGTGGACACCCCGGGTCATACTGACTTCGGTGGCGAAGTAGAACGAATTATGGACATGGTGGATGGTGTCCTTTTGGTAGTAGACGCCTTTGAAGGCCCCATGCCTCAAACCCGTTTCGTATTGCAGAAAGCTTTAGCCTGCCCAGTCCAGCCCATCGTGCTCATCAACAAAGTGGATCGGCCAGATTGTCGCCCCCATGAAGTTGTCGACGAAGTATTGGATCTTTTTATCGATCTCGGGGCAGATGAGGCGGTCCTGGACTATCCTGTGTTGTACGGAGCGGCCCGGTTGGGCATAGTAGCTGAGAATTTGGAGGATGCTCTATCAGCCATCAAGAAGGGTCAAGGTTCGGTTCTGCCACTTTTGGATACTATAGTCCGCTACGTGCCTGCTCCCTCCGGTAGCACGCAGGCTCCGCTGCAGCTTATGGTCAGCACCCTTGACTATGACCCGTATATCGGTCGGTTAGCCATTGGCCGAATTCATAACGGTGAACTACAGCAAGGGGATACCGTAGCAGTTGTTAGAGCTGGTACTGACAAAATGCTCAAGGAGAGTGTAAGTCAGCTGTTCACCTTCGAGAATCTCAAACGTGTCCCGGCTAGTATGGCTCCAACAGGGGAGATTGTGGCTCTAGCTGGTATGGATCACGTCAATATCGGAGATACCGTTGCTTCTTGGGAAGAACCCAAAGCTTTGCCACCCCTGGAGGTTGACCGGCCAACACTCATGATGCAGTTTAGAGTGAACGACAGCCCTTTTGCTGGTCAGGAAGGCACATACCTTACCTCTCGCCATTTGCGGGATCGGTTGGAGCGGGAGAAGCGAACGAATGTGGCACTCCAGGTAAGAGAAACCGAAAGCCCCGACGTTGTAGAAGTGTCAGGCAGGGGAGAGCTTCATCTTGCCATTCTGATAGAGAACATGCGGCGAGAAGGCTATGAAATGGCGGTATCCAAGCCCGAAGTCATCTTCCAGGAATCCGATGGGGGACTGCTTGAGCCTTTGGAGCACCTAGTTATTGACATTCCTACTGAGTACATGGGAGTGGTCATGGATAGCGTAGGTACCCGCAACGGTGAACTGCTTAACATGACCCAAATGGGTGGTGATCGGCTAAAGCTGGAATTCATCGTTCCTACCCGGGGCCTCATTGGGTTCGGATCTGATTTTCTCACCCAAACCCGGGGAAATGGTGTCATGCATTATACTTTCCATGGGTATGGCCCTTATCGGGGCGCTATCCCCCAAAGGACAAGTGGCGCGCTGGTAGCCTGGGAACAGGGAGAAGCCACTGCCTATGCTATTGCTAGTATTCAGGAAAGGGGCACCCTCTTTGTGCGGCCCGGTACCATGGTCTATGAAGGTATGATCGTTGGGGAGAACGCGCGGGAAAATGACTTGGATGTAAACATCGCCAAGAAGAAGCATGTCACCAACATGCGCTCAGCGACTGCGGATATTGCTCCGAAAATCGATGAGCCCCGGATACTTTCCCTAGAAGAGGCACTAGCCTTTATAGCTGAAGACGAATTGGTGGAGGTAACGCCTGAAAGCATTCGTTTGCGGAAGGCGGTTTTGGACAGGGGTAAGCGTAATCGGGCCAAGTGATGGGTTATTGATCCTTTGCTGACTTGATTTTCCGCCAGAAGTCCGCATCCTGCTGGTCGGCGGCTTCTAGCCATGCTTCCATGGTGGCGGGTTTCGATGGTGCAGAAGGTTGTACCCGAGATCGCTTTTCAGTGGCTTTAGGTTGCTTCTTCTCTTCTGTTTGTTTGACTATACTATCACGCAACCTATGCAGCTGACCGTTGAGGCGATCGCCGATAGGTACCGCCAAAGGTAAATCACTTGCAGATAAGGAACTCACATGTTGTTGGATGGTATCGGGAGAAGCCTCTGGGACTAGACGCTCTCTGTTTTTTTCTAGTGGTTTTGCTTTTCGTCCCCGGCTATATGCTTTCCCCGGACGATTCTCCTCTAAGGTAACCAGTCCGGCGGCGGTCAACCAGTTGAGTGCGGCTTCTTTGGCAGAACTGACAACGAAGATCTCTTGTACTGCTCCGGGGATCTTCCCCGACAGCTTCATGCCTGTTTCTTGGAAATATTGAAATACAATCACCGGTTGCTGGCTGCCGATAGCTGGAGAGATGCGCCCAGGAGTTACTGCTTGCACATGGGGGCAGGCAGCGATTTTTTGCAGTCTCTTGCGAATGCCTGGGATAATGGAGTGTTGTTGTTTGACGCCTCCGCGCCGGTGTCTTTTGGGCATTCCCTCTCATCCTTTAGGTGATTGGCAGTCTTGGGTAGAGCTTCAAGTATTAAAGGTATTATATACATCTGGCTAGGGGGGTTGTCAATCCCACATGCTTACAACAACTTGCAGATCTCCCCTTATCCTTGCTAGAATAGGGTAGAATAAGGACGAAGGTCTGGGAAGTTTGCAGGTAAAAGAGAAGGTGATTCCTTGAAGATTGCGCTGGGACAGATCAATCTGGTAATCGGGAACGTGGAGGATAATATCCGCCGAATTCAGGAACATGTCTCCCAAGCGAAAGAGCAGGGTTGTAGGCTAATCGTTTTCCCAGAGATGGCCGTGACCGGATATCCTCCTCGGGATTTAGTTACCCGCAGTGGTTTTGTCACTGCTGCTCGGTTAGCCGTGGAAGAGCTCGTACGCAATATCCGGGGGATTGCAGTTATTGTGGGTGGGCTGGAAAGCCAGCCTAGTGGAACGGGACAGGGAAGGGTATTGCACAATACTGCTTTTCTTCTCGACGGTGAGGGAGGCATGGTCCCGTGCCATAAGCAGGTTCTGGGTGATTACGATCTGCTGGATGAGGCCCGGTATTTTGCCCCCGGACAGACCACAGGGTGTTGGGAGCTAGATGGTTTGTGCATTGGGGTTAGCATTGGTGAAGACTTGAATGGACCGCTCTTAAAGGCACAGGTAGAGGCTGGGGCGGATCTATTGATCAATATAGGTAGTTTCCCCTATTATTTTGATCAGGAGACCTCTTTGCAGGCAACCTTTTCCCAGATCGCCCATGGGAATGCCTTGCCCCTGGTTTGGGTCAATCAGGTCGGCGCCAATGACGAGACTATTTTCGCCGGTCAGTCATTGGTGGTGGATGCCGAAGGCAACATTTGCGCCCGGGCTAGACCTTTCCGAGAGGAGCTTCTGATTGTGGAACTGGAGAATGGCTACTGGCATGGTGCCATGCCACCGGTTACTACTAACTCCATTGCCATGCTCCATGATGCTTTAGTGATGGGTATAAGGGATTACGTACATAAATCCGGTTTCACCGATGTCGTGCTGGGCTTATCGGGGGGGCTGGATTCTGCGGTAGTTGCCTGTTTGGCAGTGGAAGCATTGGGGCCTGAAAGGGTTCATGGCATATCGCTTCCTAGCCCATACTCGTCGCCGGGTTCTATCACTGATGCCAAGGCCTTAGCGGAAAATCTCGGTTGTTCTTTTCAGATCATCCCTATTACTGATGCCTTTAGGAGCGTCAAAGAGACTTTGGCCGACTGTTTCATCGATCTGGCTCTAGATACGACGGAGGAGAACATCCAAGCTCGACTCCGTGGCCTGTTTTGGATGGCTCTTTCGAATAAGTTTGGCTGGTTAGTATTGAATGCGAGTAATAAATCCGAGCTTGCCGTGGGCTACACGACCTTATATGGCGATATGTGTGGGAGCCTCGCCGTATTAAGTGATGTATACAAGTCCGATGTTTATCGCTTGGCAGACTGGATTAACCGAGAAAAAGAGATAATCCCTGCGGCTACCATGACTAAGCCGCCCTCTGCGGAGCTGCGGCCAGGGCAAGAGGATACAGACAGCCTCCCACCCTACGGCATCCTCGATGGTATTTTGCGGCTGTTCATCGAGGAGCGGAAAACTATCGCTGAGGTTAAGGAAGCGGGTTACCCCCAAGAGACCGTAGATCAGGTACTGAAATTGCTTCTTGGTACTGAGTATAAGCGTTGGCAGGCAGCGCCGGGCCTTAGGGTCTCCAAACGAGGCTTTGGTAGTGGGTGGCGGATGCCTTTGGTATCTAGCTATCAGTGGTTGTGGAATAGTGACGCCTAATCCACGGCAACGATCAAGCTGGGAAGGAGGAGAGGCCCTATGGCAATCTGGAAGTGTTCAGTCTGCGGCGAGACAAAGGAGGGTCGTTGCAGACCGAAGGAGTGCCCTAAATGCGGTGCCCCCAAGGAAAAGTTTGAGAAAGAGCAATAGCATCTAGATCATATGAAACCAGGGGATGCCAGTATGCGGCTCCTCTGGTTTTTTGGTAATCATCCTTTATCTGGGGAATGATATCAACGCATTCTCTCTTTGACAGGGAGTGGTTACCATTCCTAGGATTCTGCAAGTTGTTCGGCCTGCCACTGGCGGGATGCTAAAGCATGTGGAGCTATTGCTTGCTGGGCTAAGTGAGGCCGGCCATGAGATCACAGTAGCTTGCCCTCCGGAGGAGAAACTGCTGCAGTCTCTTAAAGCCGCCCAAGTTTTCCGCTTGTTTCCCCTAGACATAGGTGATGGCCTTCGGCCCTTAAAAGACCCTCTCACTATTCGCAGATTGGCCCGCTTTCTGCGTTCTCACCCCTTTGATATCATCCATGCCCACGGCGGCAAAGCCGGACTCTTGATACGTTTGGCACTCACAGGTCGCCGGGGATCGAGTTGTCCTGTTGTCATATCTTGCCACAACGAAATCCAGCCTGGTAACGTTCAAAGGCGAAGTGGCCAGCTTCGCTGCCGTATAGAGAGGATTCTTCGAGGTGGTACCGCCCATTTCATTGCGGTCTCTCCGACTATCCACAAAGAGCTTACACAACTCATTGGCTGCCCTCCGGAGCAAGTGACATTTGTTCCCAATGGCATTGAGTTTCAGGAAGAGAAGGCTCCTTTAGATTATAAGACAGTGCGGGCCAAGTGGGGCTGGCCCCAGGATTCATTCATGATCGGGACGGCCGCCCGGCTAACGAGGGAAAAAGGCATCGACGTTCTACTGGCTGCACTCCAGCAAGCCATCAGAAGAGATCATAGGCTAAGGTTAGTTATCATTGGTGATGGACCTTTCGGCGACGAACTACGCCAAGCTGCCCTTGATATGGGTTTAGGTGATGACGTCTGTTTCCTAGGGTTTTATGAGAGTGCTCGTACTTTGTTCCCGGCCTTTGACGCCTTTGTGCTGCCTTCTAGAACAGAAGGCTGGCCCCTTAGCATAATGGAAGCCATGGCCGTTGGCCTTCCCACCGTTGCCTCCCGGGTGGGCGGTATCCCATGGCTGGTGCAAGACGGCAAGACCGGCATCCTTGTGGAGCCCGGTAATTCATCCGAACTGGCCGAGGCGTTACTTGCTTTGGCGAGCAATCGGCTCTGGGCCCGGAGGCTAGGCCAGGAAGCCATGGCCTATGCTAGGGACCATTTTGATGCAAGGGTCATGGTGGCCCAGGTGGACGATATCTACCAGCGGATACTGGCAGGGAAATGAGGTGGATCTCTTTGCCCTGGCAGGAAAGTGGATCAAGGAGCTATACCTATTGGGGAGCAACTGTGGTTTGCTTGGTGGTCTTGCTGATTCTATCCCTTCCTGCGCTTGGAGAACAAAATCGAGAAGGCTCACAGCGCAAGGGACCGGTGACCTTGGTTGTCATAAATCGACTAGCCCTAGATGATATCGCAGGTGAGATCAGCCCCCATATCCAAGCCTTGGCCAATCAAGGAGCTATTGGTCTCATGAATACCCGGACCGGTGGCGGGCTCACTTCGGAGAACGCTTTTACGACACTGGGAGGAGGGCTTCGTTTAGTTGGGGCCGGGGAAGCCCGAATCGCCTTGCCCGCAGAGGATGATTATCACGGTCAAAAAGCGGGAGCCGTCTACCGCCGTCGTACCGGGGAAGAGGCACCCCAGGGCAGCATAGTAATCCTCGATATTGAGAGTATCAAAGCTAACAACTTAGCTTCCATCGGTACTGATCGGGTGGGGACTATCGGTGAAGCTCTGGGGCAGGCCGCGAAAGTAGCCGCTGTTGTCGGTAATGCAGATTACGGTAACGAGTATCAAAGATGGGCGGCTTTGATTGCCATGAATGCAAAAGGTTGGGTGCCGGTAGGTCAGATAGGTTCTAGCCTATACAGAGTTGATCCTGCTTTTCCCACAGGTTATCGGACGGACCTAAATAATCTATGGAACGCCTACTTGACTATTCGCCCTAAGGCGGACTTTATCGTAGTAGATCTGGGAGATATGGACCGGGTGGAAGTGGAGAAGAAACAGCTGAGCCCTGAGCTTTACCAGAAATATCGACAGGAGGTTGTGGCTACCGCCGACCGTCTTATAGAAAGGCTTCTGGAAACGGTGGATCTAAAAAAGGAATGGGTGTTGGTGGTAAGCCCTATACCAGCCAGTCATGGAGTGGCGAAGGGGGAGCTCATGACTCCCCTAATCGTGGCAGGGCCTGGCCTGGCTCCGGGGCTTTTGACTAGCTCTACCACCAGGCGTGCCGGGGTTGTGACCAACTATGATATCGCTCCCTCGGTCATTGCCTGGCTCAATTTGCCTCGGCCCAGAAGTTTGCCCGGTACCTGTCTTACCAATGCTTCCGGGCGCTTGGCCGATTATGGTCTCCTTAAGGACATACTAAGGCGCAGTGCCGTCACTTACCAGCAGCGTCCCTCGCTGCTCAAGGCATTTGTCAGTCTGGAGATCATTGTCTACCTGACTGTCTTCGGCTTGGTAGTAATATTTGCCAGTCTACCAAGGGGGTGGATCAGTGTTCTCGGGTTTATGCTGCTTTTGATTGCCGCCATCCCCTTAGCGCTACTGCTTCTACCACTCTTACCGTCAAACAGCCTCGCCACAGGTTTTCTGTATGCTCTGGTTACAGGACTTTTTGTTACCGGCCTAGCATGGCACTTAGTTAGCGATACAGAAGCCAGATATGCTATCATTTGCGGAGCAACTGCTCTTGGCCTGCTTCTTGACGTATTAACCGGCAGCTCCCTAATTAGACTTTCTCCTTTGGGGTATGATGTCATGTTAGGAGCGCGGTTTTATGGAATCGGCAACGAATACATGGGAATCCTCGTCGGGTCTTCTCTGCTGGCGGCTTTGTCCATAAGGGATCGTCGACCAAAGGGAGCCCCCGGGGCCTTTCTTTGGCTAATAACAGTGATATATGTTCTGGCCTCTCCAAGACTGGGAGCTAATGCCGGTGGTACGATCACGGTAGCGATTGCCTTTCCCTTGGCTTGGGGGCTGCAGGGCTGCGAGAAACCCTCCAGAATCGTCTTGGCTCTCGGTGCAGTGCTGATGGTTGCTTTTCTAGTTAATCTCCTCCCGTCAGTTGGAGTAGGGTCCCACGTAGGGCGGGCCATAAGAACTGCCATGGCTGGCAATTGGTCAGAAATCTGGCAGATCGGCCAACGCAAACTGATAATGAACTGGAAGTTAATGCGCTACAGCATTTGGAGCAAGGGCCTTTTGGTGGCCTTAGGTGTCATGGCGGTTTTGATCTATCGGCCTACACCGGTTGTACAGACCATTCTGGAGGAGCACCCGGCAGTGCGGCAAATAGCTTTCTCCACCATCGTGGCCAGCATAGCAGCTTTGGTATTCAACGATTCCGGAGTGGTAGCGGGAGGGACTACCAGTGTCTATGCTGCTGGGCTCATCCTGAGCCTCGTCCTAGAACAGCGGGAAAAAACCGAAATGGGAGATATCTGACCAAGGACTCTTGTGCCTGGTCTTCATCCAATCTGGCATCTGGCCGAGGCCATCTGTGGCTGCGAAGCTAGACATAGACCATTTTTACCGTCATCCCACCATCAATGACCAGATGGGTGCCGGTGATGAACCCAGCCTTTTCGGGATCCGCGAGGAACAGGCAAGCTGAGGCTATATCTTCTGGCCTGCCTACTCGGCCGACCGGGTGCTGCCGGCGATCTTCTA
>JAAYRF010000103.1 GCA_012518905.1 Bacillota bacterium
CCAGCTACCAATCGCAAAGTAGTCGTCTTGCCACAGCCAGAGGGCCCAACCAATACCACAAATTCTTTGTCCTCTATGGTGAAGCTTGCGTCATTTACAGCGATCACTTTTCCTCTTTTGCCATCTACAAATTCTTTAGTGACATGTTCGAAAACGATCTGTGCCATTGCTTTTTCACCAGCCTTCCAGTGAAAGATGTCTAGCCTTTGATTGCGCCAACGGTGACTCCTTGCAGGAAGTAGCGCTGCAGAGAGAAGAACAGGATTACCACTGGCAGTGAGGCAATGGTGGCACCGGCCATCATTGCGCCAAAATCAGTTGTTTCAGCGTATCTAAATGTGGCTAGTCCCACTTGAATGGTTCTCATTGAACTAGATGATGTGACGAGGAACGGCCAGAAAAAGATATTCCAGAAAGTCACAAAGGTAAAGATCGCGACCACCGCTAGCCCTGGTTTAGCTAAAGGTAGAATGATCTTGCGGTATATTCCGAACTCGGAGCAAGCATCGATTCTCCCTGCCTCAATTAGGGTCGACGGCAAGGTGGACATGAACTGCTTCATCAGAAAGACGTTATTTACGGTGCATACGAATGGTATGATCAAGACTGTATACGTATCCCCGATGTTCAAAGTGTTGATCATGAGGATATACATAGGGATCAGGGTCACATGGCTTGGGATCATCATGGTAGTTAGTAAGAGCCAGAAAACCCGGTCTCTACCTGGAAATTCCAGCTTAGCAAAGGCATACCCCGCCATGGAGGCAAACAGTACATTGAAGGCAGTAATACTGCCGGCGACGATCAGGCTGTTTAGAAGCCATCTTCCCGCCATCCCTTTGCTGAGAAAGCGACGATAAGGTTCTAAAGATGGCTTCAGAGGTATCCAAGAAGGTTGCAGAGAGGCTGAGTCTGATGCATCGGTGAACGAAGTGACCACCATCCAATATAAGGGAACGACAGTAAAAAACGCCCAGGCCAGCAGAATTATGACGATAATAGTTATCTTTATGCGATGTCGCCTCTCGCGACTTCGCCTGAGTTTAGCAGCGGCCTGGAACATGGCTTCCCGTTGACTGAGGGATGGCTCTGCAGCATTCATGAGCGGTTCCACCTTTCTACCTGGTCTAGTACTCCACATCGGTGGAGAAGTATTTGAACTGCAAGACGGAAATCGTCAGAATCACTACGGCCAAGATAAAGGACATAGCTGACGCTAGCCCAAAGTCAAAATACCGGAAGGCTGTATTGTAGATGAGATATGCTACTGTGGTTGTTGCAAAGTTCGGTCCTCCCTCGGTCATCAGCATGACGCTCATGAAAACCTGGAAAGAGCCGATAACGCCAGTGACCAGCAAATATAGTGTAGTTGGCTTCAACAGTGGCCATGTGATCTTACGAAATTTCCCCCAAGTGCTGGTAGCATCTACGTCCGCTGCTTCATATAAAGACTTTGGAATGCCCCCCATAGCCGATAGATATAGGATAATTGCCGGACCGTGTCCACCCAGATAAGTCATCAGCATGAGGGAGAATAAGGCTGTCTTGCTGCTTCCGAGCCAGAGGACATTATCGAATCCAAACAGCCCGATAAACTTGTTTAAAAGTCCTACCGGATGGGGATCGAAGATCCACAGCCAGATCAAGGAGACCGTGACGCCGGAGGCAACAGCTGGTAGGTAATAGACTGCCTTAAAGAATGTTTGAGCCTTCTCTTTGAGCTGGGATATGAGCCAAGCTAGACCTAGGCTGATGCCGATATTGACGGGAACTGTCCCGAGGGTGAATACCAGCGTGACTCGCATTGCCCGCCAGAAAATGGGATCTGACAATACGTATTCATAGTTACTCAGTCCAACCCATTCTGATCCAAAGACATTGTAGTCCTGGAAACTCATCACGAAGGCGAAGATCAAGGGGTAGGTAGTAAAGCCTAAGAAGAGAAAAACTGG
>JAAYRF010000104.1 GCA_012518905.1 Bacillota bacterium
ACCCTCCTTGCTTACGTAAGTATTTGACTCTTGGACAAACCTATCTGGACTTGGTGGACATCGCCCTGCCTTGGCGAAGTCAGCTAAAGCTGACGTGGCTCCTTTTATCTGCAGCTTCCCTGGTCTATAATTCTGGCAAAAACTCAATCCTATCCGTTGCCTCCAAGCCGCCGCAAATATGTGAGTATTTCCCCGTCAATTAAGTCATCACCTCGCATGCGGTCATCGGCTCAGCCTTGCCCACCGCCGTCAATGGCCGAATATCCTCTTGCCTTATGGATGTGATGAAAAAAACCGCATCAAATCTCTTGCCGGCTGACTATCTGGATGATCGAGTAAGAGTGTCTCCAAATACCTGCTTGCTTCTTCTTTATTGCCTAGCATTTGATTCACAACCCAAAGCTGGTAGATTATGTATGGATCGTCGGAGTACAACTCATCTGCCAATTGAACAAAGTATAGAGCATCTTCCAATTTCTCTTCGTGAAGACTCTTATAGTGCCTGGAATGCAGTTCATCAAGTAATTCTTGTCTTAGTGGATCAACGTAATCTCTGCGCAAATGATGGATCGTTGGGAGGCAATAATCTAGAATTCTAATCAGCTCTACAGCCTCTTCTAAGTTATCTTCGTAATAAAACGCTATAACCGCCCAATTATATGCCGCAGATTGATAATATGTGTACTCGTTTTCAAATGTCACTTTGCCTAAGGTGTTTTCGTTGACTACTACAATTACTGTCCAAAATGCTACCCGTGCCTCCCTAAACTCGCCCATGGCTAGTAGCGAATCCCCTAGTGTATGCCATGCCACGCAATTATCGGGGTTCCTGTCGAGAGCCATTTGAGCATAGGTTGCTCCTTCTTGCGGCTGACCTGTGGCATTCAAAGCACGGGCATAGGCAGTGTACCAATCGCTTGCATCTCGAGTGTAGCGATGCTCAATAATTGTATCTGCTTCACTCACCGAACCAAGAACTGCATCTTCGTAGTTTACCAAAGGATACCCTTCATAGCAAAAAGTCTTGATAGTCCTCAGGAAAGGAGAAACGGAGGAATGCTTCAAAGATAAAGAGCCATCTTCGCCTATCTCTATATTCTTCCCAAGTACATGTTGAGCGTTAAGTGCCTTTCCCTCGAACAGCAGCGATTCAGCCATAAGAATACCTGCCTCAATCCAAGTAGAATCGTGTTCCATTGCTTGATCCAGATAAAACTTAGTACTTGCGATCCTATCCCTAGCGGTGTGGGGTGCACTGAGCTGCTCATAGAGAAATACCTGAGCGAATTCCGCTGCTGCTAGTTTTAAACCGTCATTTCGGGCCTCAATACTGGGCACCAAAGCCAGAACCCGGTCTGTCAAATTAGGTAGGCCCTCATCACCCATATTGGTAAAAAGATCAATTCCTTCAGTTCTAGCAAGGTGCAATAAAACGTCCCTGATAATGATGGCAGCTTCCCCGGTAAATTCGTTATATGCCTGATGCCCCGGAGTCACCAGGGATTTGTTCATAACAACTCGTGTCTCAATCAAATGCTTAATAACCTCTTCTAGCAAATAATTAATGTCTATGTAGGCCGCGGTATTGTATCGCATCTTATCTAGATCACCAAAAACGTATAAATCTTCAGTAGGATCATTAATCAAGAAAGTCCCATCGGAATTCAGGACAATACTCCTTGCTGAAGTTGGTACACTAACCAGGAAACATAGCATGAGTACGATAACAAGCGTCACTAACACGAATCTTCTGTCCAATAATATCACCATGCTGGTAAAAACACTCCCCCTGTGGTTCTGCTTAGCCGCCATCCTTCTTAGATATTCGGCAAGTTCGAGCCAATATACTCTTTGCTAATGCAGATTTTAACAAATGCCTCCTTTTCTTCCGTTGAAAGCGACCGGCTCAGCAGACATGCTGGGCACACGAATAAAGTCCTAGAGTGGCACCAAGTGCCAGCTCTAGGACCATTCTTAGATAGCCGTTTGACTCTATTTCAAGAACCACTGCTCCGGATAGGATATGACCCACCATCTGACTGGTTCGGCCAAGATGAACCCTTCTTTGGGGGCATTATGCAACTTGTTATCAATAAGTAGTGGCCACTTGCTATACCCAACAGTTCCAATGATATAGAGGTTTTCTGCTTGGAGATCCCATAGTGCCTCTGCCCATGCCTGATACTCTTCATCTGTCACTGCCAGGCACCATGCATCCCAAGCATCAAAGAACTTTCTGATATAGCCGGGAGGCTCTTCCCCCGATTTCCCATCGGTGTCATACCATATCGAGTAGGGAATTCCCCAAGCCAATGCTTGGTTGTTTGGCTTCCAATGGAGTTCTATCCCGGGATAATACACAGCACCTTCAATGAGACGAGGGTGTGACCATACTCCGATGTCTAGCTCCCCGGCCAGAGCTCTGGCAGCAATCAAGGTGCGGGCCATAGCTCTCGGCTCAGTCTTTACCCCGACGGCTTCCCAATATGTCTTCATCAATTGGAAAAACTCGGTATCGCTTCTGTACCCCAGACCGGCATCGTCAAAGAGGATGGTTATGAGCAAGGGCTCTCCATCAGGTCTTTGCCGATATCCATCGGGACCATGCTTCAAGCCCATTTCGTCCAGCAACTCTCCAGCTGCTATCGGATCATATTCTGCGTAGGCGGTGCTCCATTCTTGTCTAAAGAAGCTGCAGGTAGGATGTACCGTTGCTTGAGTGGGGATACCGGTGCCACCCATCAAGTACTCGTTGATTTCATCTCTGTTGATCGCCAATGACATCGCCTGTCTGAACCTTCTATCTTGGAATATCTCTCGCATGATGGGGTCTGGATGAGCCTGATTGAAGGAGAATACGACTTCGGTATAGAGGCTCGTATAAAGGAAACAACTGTAGTTGCCTTTTTCTTCACCCTCTTTGTACAGGGAAACATCCTGCATAGTCATACCGGACATATATCCCCCAACACTCATCTCACCATTGAGCAGTTTCATAATCACTACTTCTTTATTAGCAACTATATCTACAACCAGCCGATCGACATATGGCAGCTGATTGCCAGCTTGATCAACACCGAGAAAATAGGGGTTACGCTTGTAGATCTTTTGAGTGGTGGTGAGCTTTTCCATTACCCAGGGCCCCACTCCAGGCAGATTAGTGTCCTGCTGCGTCCATCCAGCATCAGCATGGAACTGGAATACCTTATACCAGGCATCGAACTTCTCTTCTAGGGCGAGCTTCTCGGCATCAGGATTGTACCCTATGTGCCACTTCTTCAGATAATGTGCCGGCCGAAAACTCACTTGGGCGAGGACTATGGAGGCAGTCACAGGTCTATAGGGAATAGCGAACTTGACTTGGACGGTATAATCGTCTAGTTTTGTAAACTCAGCCAGCCTGCCACCGGGCATCCAGATTGAAGGCTTCACCGGAGTGAGTTCGTCATCCAATATAACATCGTTCCACCAGAACATGATGTCATCGGCAGTAAAGGGGACCCCATCTGACCATTTCAGGCCTTCTCTAAGGAAGATAACCAGCTTCGTCATATCTTCGGAGAATTCATAACCCTTGGCTATATAGGGAAGGATAGCTTGTGCATAAGCATCGGTATTGAACAAATAGGGCGGATCCGTACAGCAATAAAGATCATGCCCCCCGGCAGGACCCACCGATGCGCTTTTCAGATCTCCCCCGTATTGTCCGATTTCTGCTACAGTGTAAACCATAAAATCCTTAGGCAGTCTTTCTTCGACTGAGGGGAGCTCGCCCTTTTCCACCAGGGCTGCAAGGGCAGGTGCTTCCTTGAATTGGGTTATCGTGTCCCCTGTTGCCTTCTGGTACTCCTCGGGAGCAGCATAGAGCATCACTGATACTCCCGGTGATTGAACAAATTCAGCGTAGGAGTGGGAAGCAAGACCTATTAACAGCCCACCAATTAGCAGCACTACCAAACTCACAGGACGGTTGTACACTTTCAATTAATTGACCTCCTCTTGCCATTCTAGCTCTCGAGTTGCTTCTTCTCTGCTTTAGATGGTAAGAGCCAACGGTCTCTTTTGATGAACTCACCTCCTTGAAAGGTCTGCTCGATAAAACCATTCTTTTCCAGGTAGTTAAAACAGCTGCGCATACAGCCCCGAGAACCTCCTACACCGTAGCTTGATCCCTCTTTCTCGCCTACTCCCCATTTCGCCAGCAACGCGTGACCTTCTACAATGTAGCCTGAAGGAAATTCATCTGTCTTACGCCATGGCAGGGTAGATAAGGGCCAGCAGAATTTGTAAGCGGCTTCTTCAGATATTTCCTGTTCAGTTACATCAAAACTCCAACCGGGGAAGTCTTTATGCAGAAAGGGCGATAGCCGTGGATCGCCACCATGATACATGAGACAGCAGCGACCTAGATTGATATCAGCCCATTCATAGGTCTTATCTTCTATCTTGATGCTTATCGTCTTACCTTCTTTGATATGTGGAATCGCCCCCGGACAACCCCGCACACACTCCATGCAGCGAGTGCAGATGGATTGGGGCTCCACCAGAGGATCTGGCTCCAAAGGCATGTCAGTTATGATTGCATGCAGTCTTTGTCTAGGCCCGAACTTCTTGGTCAGAAACACTTTAGACCAGCCCATCTCTCCCACTCCGGCAGCGACTCCCGCTATTCTAATCGCGAGATGCACATTTGGGGCCACGCCTCCCCGTCGCAGAGGCTCCGTCGGGGGCTGTGTTTCAGGTACTCCTGAGTAGTAGGGAACTGCCTCCCACCCATGGTCCTCCAAAAAACAGGCCAATTCATACAAGGGATATTGAATGAACAAGCTGTTTAGGAGGCCGTGGTAATCAAAATACGTATATGAAGGCCAGTAGGTTCCCTCCTCTATACCCCGCCAGCCGCCCCGCAAGATCCTTTTTCCCACCACGATTACCGACTTGGCTTCAGGAAAGATGGAGGCTGGATGCATTCTTATGGGCGCATCCTTAAACCGCTCTATATTAGCCACCCCGATCAGATCCAAACCGGCAGCAAGACCAAATTCCTTTATCTGTGCTTTGGTTAGCCCCATTGTCCTCTCCCCTCCGTATCAAGAGTACTTCCTGGATCAAGGCGTAAATAGATAATACATGGGCTCGACTATAGGAGTTTTCTTTCCTCAATCACCTGCCATGGCGCTCTTTTCCTGAAGGGGTTGTGGAAACTGCTTTCGATGGCCTTGTTAGTCTCTAGATATTCCACACAGCTCCTGACACAAATAGCCGCTAATCGGTCCGGTTTTCCTGTCACATGATAAGGGTTAGGATATGCTCCATTTTTGCAGGTCTTGCACTTTTCAAAGTCCACCCTAGCTATGACCATCTGCTTGCCACAGATTACAGTGGTCTTTTCACACGAAACATCGATAGCTCCCATCGGGCAGAACTTGGCATGGTCTTTACTGCCGCTGCAGATTGCCTTCTCAAGAATAGGATTCGGTTCCAGTTTGGCGTCAGTGAGGATCATCTGAATCCTTTGCCGAGGCCCAAATTGAGGAGTGAGAAACACGCCGCAATAACCGATCTCCCCCAGACCGGCTCTCACCGCAGCATCTTCAAAATCGATCATGACATTGGGGGGCGGCTGGTTAGGTCTTACCGGAATTCCCAGTGCCGGTACCTCAAGCGGTAGATTAGGCAAAGGGACGGCTTCCCAGCCGTTATCCTCTAGAAACTCTCCCAGTCTAAATGTAGCCATAGCCAAGATCCGATTGTTCAGCCAATCCCTTCCGTACATAGGGTAAAGATCGAATTGCGTTCCTTCTTCCACACCGCGCAAAACTCCCCGGGTTATCCTCTTGCCGACCACAAGCACTGATCTTGCCTCGGGAAATATGGAGGATGGGTGTCGCTCTTTGGGAACACCATCAAAACGTTCTATCGGTGCAATACCCATTAGGTCTACCCGGTTAACCTCAGCGTAATCCCTAAGCTGCAATGTGAAGTCTCTCAATGACTCTCCCCCCAGTAAGAATTACTTGCACAAATCACTAGTTTCACTCTTACTACCTTTGCCAATTTATTCCATGTGCCAACACAATCACTTAATCATATGAACCTGGAGCCCAAAATAGTCTCCTGTCGTCTACTGCTTGTTCTATTTATTTGGTATCGGGCATACAAAATCTGTAGACTCTTAATTTCACCCCAGGCATTTTACGG
>JAAYRF010000105.1 GCA_012518905.1 Bacillota bacterium
ACTATAGAGGATATGATATCTGGGAAATTCCCCCTAACGGACAAGGGATCACGGCCCTGATAGCTTTAAACATCCTCGAAGGTTTTGAGATGGAAAGGTACCCACTACTATCTAGTGCCAGATTGCATTTGGTCATCGAGGCTTTGAAGCTCGCCTTCGCCGATGCCCATCGGTATGTTGCCGATCCCAGCCTTGTGGATGTACCGGCAAAGGGCTTGCTTAGTAAAGCGTATGCAGAAGCAAGAAGAAAGCTAATCGATCCCTTACGCGCCATGCCGGGACCCGAACCAGGGGATCCCTTGGGAGATACGGTATACCTGTGCGCAGCAGATAGAGATGGCCGTATGGTATCTTTCATCCAGTCCAACTACATGGGGTTTGGCTCCGGCGTGGTAGTGCCCGGAACCGGTATCACTTTACAAAACAGAGGGTGTGGCTTTAGTCTGGAAGATGGCCACCCCAATCTTTACGCACCGAGTAAGCGCCCATTCCACACGATTATTCCCAGCTTTATCACCAAGGATGGAGTTCCTTTAGCTGCCTATGGAGTAATGGGTGGAGATATGCAGCCCCAGGGGCATATGCAGGTAGTAAGTAATATCATAGACTATGGGATGAATCCCCAAGCTGCCATAGACGCTCCTAGGGTGCGGGTCCTAATGGAAGGTGGCGTAGCCATCGAGCCCACTGTCAACCCAGAAGTGGTAAGAGAACTTGCCCAGCTGGGCCATGGTGTGAAAATCGATGCGGAGATGGCCGGGTTTGGCGGTGGACAGATGATTTGGCGTGACCCTGTATCCGGCATCTACATTGCCGGTTCTGAACCTCGTAAAGACGGACTAGCTTTGGCCTTGTAAGGATCGGAAAATATCATTGCTCTAGCGAATTATCCGACGAGACCGCCTTAAGGCGGTCTTTTCACTTTGGTAGACAACCATGCCCCACCGCCGCCTAAAGTGGTTCTGCTCATCGGCTGGTTTTACTCCCACCGGGAGGTCATCATGGCAATCCGGAGAAGTACTAAAATAGTGGAAAGCTGCCGCAAATAAGCATTACGGAGGTGATACCTATGATTTGGGAAAAGGCTGGTTCACAAAACACCGATGCAACACTGGACACAGCCATAAAAAGAGCCACTCGGGAGGAGATCCCATGGCTGGTTGTGGCTTCCAATACCGGAAGAACGGTGAGAAAAGCCTTAGAGCTTGGCGCTGATCAGCTCTCTGTAGTTTGTGTCACCCACCACGTAGGATTTCGAGGACCAGGCATTGATGAAATGCCCGAGACTGAGCGTCGCCATCTTATGGAGCGAGGAGTCAAAATCTTGACCACTACCCACGTTCTAGCCGGTGTTGATCGAAGCGTTCGTACCAAATTCGGAGGCATCTATCCACCGGAGATTATGGCCTCTGCCTTGCGAATGCTAGGACAAGGGGTAAAAGTCTGTGTGGAAATATCCATCATGGCACTAGATGCCGGCCTAGTCCCCTACGGCGAGAGGATCGTAGCAGTAGGCGGTACTAGCTCGGGAGCCGATACCGCTGCCATCATCCTGCCAGCGCATTCTAACAGTATCTTTGATCTGAAAGTAGAAGAAATCCTCTGCAAGCCGAGAACGTGGTAGGTAGGACCAAACTCCTTCTAACCTTCTCAGGCGCACTCTTAAGAGTTCACTTAACAGAAACTTCGGTATAGTAGCTCTCTTGGCCAACATAATCGAAGTGCAGCCACAGGCAGTTGGCAAGCTCGCCAAGTACCATGGCCCACGCTCCAGCAGCGGCGGGGTCTACTGGGCCTGTGGCCAGCAGCAGGACCAAAATCGCTCCCATGGCTATGAGATTGATGCCTTTGGCAGTCCCAATCGGGCCCGTGGTTTGTCGCTGCATCAAGATCCCCCACATATACTCCCGCCATCCAACCAAGAGGGGAAGAACAGTCATGATTTTCATAACCTCCAAGGCGGCCCTACTAACCTCGGAAGATACGCCCATCAAGTTTTTGAGAATCCATGGGCCCAAGGGGCTAAAGCTGACCGATGCAATGACAAAGGAGGCCAATAGAGAGAAATGAGTGGTAAACCTCTTGGTGGTATCATATGTTTTTTGATCATCCCCATTGGTAAACACTAAAGTGCATTGATGCAGCATACCCAAGGGAGCTAGCGCCAGGGAAGCCAGTCCATGCCCAACGGCGTAAGCTGCTAAAGAAACCTCCGGGGTTGTACTTCTTGCTAGGCCAGTATTAATCAATGGTTGAAAAGCTGTTCCGACAAGTGAGGTGGCTACTAGAGGAAGGAAAAACGAAATGATCTGACTGATGGTAAGCATAGGCCCGTCAACCTGCTTGTTGGGAAGATCCTGCAAGAGCGGCCGGGCCCGCCAGCTCATGATTATCGCCTCTACACAGAATGCTCCCACAAAAGATAGACTACCGCATACCGCCCCTGGCAATCGGGTAAAACGAGCTAGAATGAATATCAGCGTACTCATGACTACCAGCCGAATCGTGGTGGCCACCGGCACTATAGACGTTTGTCTGGCTATGATGGCGACACCGTGGTGAACATTGCGGATAACCGCGAAAGCCGGGAGCAGAAAAAGAATACGTAAAGCTAGTTGACCGTTATGGGCTATTTTAGGAGATGCTCCCATGACATTTGCCAATACATAATATCCTGCAGGGGAGAAAGCTAGTACTGCAAGAATCAGGATGGTGATAGCCGATACTGCATAAAGAAAGCGGCTGACTACCCGAAAGGACTCGGTGTCATCCACCAGCGAGGACACAGTTTGACGTGCCATGAACATCGGACTTTCTATTAAGCTAACCAGTCCCCGGGCCAGCGCGTATGCCGCCAGACTAATCTCGGGATCCGGCGTACGAGCCACTCCGGCATTCACAATTGAATGAGAAAGATTGATAATCAGATTCGTCAAGGACAAAGGCAAAAAGAACTTAGCAATTGCCTTATATAAACTAGCCCCCTCGTACCCACCCTCCACCCTATCCTCCAAGGCGATCAGCTTCTTTCTATAAGATTCGGTTAATTTGTTCGTCTGCTGTAACAACCGGACAAGCTTCACGTCGGTCGGCTCATGGATTTCTCTTCTGTATGTTATCTTCTCCATCAAAGGTGCAAGAATCCTGCTTGTTTTTCATATTCATAAAGAGTTGATGGCAATTTGTATTGACTTCGAATTAATATCGTGTTACTATCGTAAATGTACGTAACGATGAGCAATCAAGTCTATGGAAAACGTAGTACACAGTAGCAAAATAGGCACCAAGAATGGGGATGAGGATTTTATGAGTCGGTTACGCTGGGCACTCTTAGGGCTAGACCATCATTATAGTGCCCTTAACCAATTGCGAAGAGCTGAAACAAATAGGTCAGCAAAACTTGTCTCCGTCTGGCACAGTGATTCTGCTCGTTTGCAGGAAGCCACCCAGGGAATGTCTGTAGAGCTGTTATCAGACTGGCGACAAGCCATTGACGATCCTAATGTGGACATCATCTTATCAATGAGCCCCACCCCACTTAACTATGAAATCGTGAAGACAGCCCTGCAAGAGGGCAAGCACGCTATCTCTGTCAAACCTGGAGCAATGGACTTAGCCGGTGTTCAAGAACTAGCAGACCTTGCAGATAAGCACGGTGTGGTTTTGTTTCCCTGCGAAAGCCTAATTCGCCTTTCCCCAGTGAACCAATACATAAAGAATCTGGTGGAAGACGGTAAGTTAGGAAGAATACTGAGCGTCAGCCAAATTGTCCATTCCCGCCCACCCATGGATTGGCCCGGTGGGACTTCGGATTATAGCTGGTGGATTGATCCCCAACTGGCACCCGGTGGTGGGTGGATGGATCACTCCATTTATACAGTTGATCTCACCCGTTGGTTAACTGGCTCTGAGTTTGTGAAGGTAACTGGTTACACAACCAATATCACTTACAAAGATCTACAGCTGGAAGACTACGGAGTAGGCATTTTGGAGACAGCAACCGGGGCCGTAGCCAATCTGGAAGTAACTTGGCATGCCGCCCCCAAATCACCTGGCCGTAACTCCATACAAGTTCTAGGGGAAACCGGCTCTGTTGTTATCGATAATCTCTTAAGCAAGATGGCGGTAAGCGAAAACGCCGATGGCAAGTGGTCCTTTATTGATATGCCGCAAA
>JAAYRF010000106.1 GCA_012518905.1 Bacillota bacterium
CAGCAGAGAGGTTGCCAAAGGAGCTGGAGTAAGCCTTGGGACAGTCATTAACTTTTGCCGGGCTATTGGCATGGATGGCTTCAACTCCCTCAGATTATCCATTGCCCGGGAGATCGGTCAAAGGCAGCTCCTGGATTTATCCATGGAAGAGATCAACCCTTACTTCCGCCTGTTGATAGATACCATTGTTGCAACCAATAAATCGCTAGATCCCGATGAACTGGAGAAGGCCAGTCAAATCCTTGCCAATGCCTCATCTGTTGTCCTTTTTGGTGGTGGCTCATCGGGGAAGATCTGCCATTTGGCAGCGGAGATGTTGGCTTATTTTGGTCGGCTGGTTGCCAGTTTTGATCAGCTCTCAACACTACGAGCAGCTGCTCAACATGTAACGGAGGGCACCGCGGTTATAGTAGTCTCCCACCGAGGTAAAGAGGCTAATGTTGTGGAAACCCTCAAGCTCTGTCGTAAGCGAGGCGGGAGAACCATCTGTATCACCAACTCGAGCACCAGCCCTTTGGCCCTTGAGTGTGAAGCTGTCCTTCAGACATCCGTCAAAGCCCTCGGTTCTGACTTAGATATGATGGTGCAGCCTGTTCGAGAGGCACAGATGGCGGTCATCCACCTTCTCGTTCTTAAGGCAGTGGGAGAGCACTATCTCTATCCAGAAGTCAAAACCGATTCCCATGGAGGTGATAAACCTCCCAAAGAAATTGAAGGCATGAGTATATGAGCGGAGGTGGATCATGAAAAACGGAGCGAAGACACTATCACTTATCAAGCCGTATCTCTTTGTCGCCCCGGCCCTGATTTTCATAGGTGTGTTTACTGTTTATCCTGTGTTCCACACACTTTACAGTGGCTTCTTGCGGTGGGGCGTTCTATCTCCAGAACCGGTTTTCATCGGACTGGAGAACTATCGTGAGGCAATAGCATCACCTGTTTTCTGGCGGGTGTGGGGCAACACCCTCACTTACTCACTCTGTACGGTGGTGGGCACCGTAATCCTTGGACTGATCTTAGCCCTTCTGGCCAATAACGAACGCATCAAGGGGCAGGCGTTTTTTCGGACTTCCCTCTTCTATCCACACATGCTACCCTGGGCCGTGGCGGCCATGGTGTGGATGTGGATGTTCCAGCCTCGCAGAGGACTGATCAACAATCTCTTCGGGCTGGAGATCGACTGGTTGCGCAGTGCCAAGTATGCTCTACCCGCTTTGATTATCGCGGCTATCTGGAAAGGTACTGGCTTTAACTTTCTCCTATTCCTCTCGGGCCTGCAAAGCATTCCCAAGGAATTCTACGAAGCAGCCAAACTTGAGACGAACAGCTGGTGGCATCAGTTTCGCTACATCACCTTGCCTATGCTTAGTCCTACTACCTTTGTTGTGGTGCTTTTGGCCATCATCGGCTCTTTTCAGTCTGTGGACCTAGTGTACATCATGACCCAAGGGGGACCGGCCAACCACACAAATGTGATCATCCACTATATTTATCAGCAGGGTATAGCCAGCTGGCGACTGGGCTACGGCAGCGCGTTGAGCTTCATGCTCTTTGCCGTACTGCTAGTTCTTACCATAATCTACCTGGTGCTAATGGAAAAGAGGGTTGAATATGAACGATAGTAGTGTGCAAAACAGAGCTCGCTTGCTTATAAACTACACAATTCTTACCATCTTTTCCCTCGTCACCTTGTTTCCATTGCTGTGGATCATAGTAACGAGCTTCAAGGGACAGGCGGACATCTTCCGAGCACCCTTGGCCATAATACCATCCAAGATGATGTTTGTATCCAACTTGCAGGAAGTGTTGCGTAGGGCCCCGTGGGCTACCTACTTTCAGAATACCGTTGTGCTGGTATTTGGCCTTCTCGCCGTGCAGCTAGTAGTGGCGGTTTTGGCAGCCTATGCCTTTGCTTTCTTTGATTTCAAAGGTAAGAATCTTCTCTTTGTCTTGGTTTTGGCAAGGCTCATGATCTCCCCTGATAGTGTGCTTCTGCCAAATTATCTTACCATCATGCGGCTAAATATCATGGATACCCTTTTGGCCGTCGGTTTGCCTTATGTGGGATCAGCCCAAGCTATCCTGATTCTAAGACAAGCCTTTCTTCAAATTCCCAAAGAGCTCAAAGAAAGCGCCATGATTGACGGCTGTGGTGATCTAGCGTTCTTACACAAGATTGGCTTGCCCCTCGTCAAACCGGCCATACTCACCTTTAGCATTATTAGTGTCGTGTATCAATGGAACGCTTTCTTTTGGCCCATGCTGGTTACAGAAAGTAACGCTGTCCGAACACTACCTGTGGGCCTTGCCCAATTTGGGCTTAGAGCCGAAAGCGGAGCAGAGTGGGGGCTGACCATGACTGCCACTCTCCTGGTTATACTGCCTATCTTGGTGGCTTTCGCTATCTTCCAGAAGCAGTTTATCAACAGCTTCTTGCGCTCTGGTTTGAAGTAATCTGCATTGAAAGGAGGCACGATGCTCGAAGCAAGGTTCCTCTTTAGTAGACACAACGAAAGGAAGGATGAACTAATGAGAAGTTCCAAGGTTGTTTTTCTATTGATCGCTCTATTGGTAGTAAGTCTAGGTTCCGTAGCTAGTGCGGCTCCCATTGAGCTTCGCTTCCTCTTTCCAGTCAACACAGCCGGCCCTTTGGCCACAGCCATGGAGGATATAGTAGAGGAGTTCAACCAAGCCAACCCCGATATCCAAGTGAAAGCCATTTTCACCGGTAACTACGGTGCCACCAACGACCGGATCCGCACAACTGCTCTGGCGGGAAATCCGCCCCATGTTGCTTTGACTGCTATGGTAGAATCCTTTGCACTACATGAACTAGATGTAATCGTAGATGTCAAACCCTATATCGAAGCAGAAGGCCAGGATTTCTACAGCGACTTCATCGATGGGTTCTGGCGGGGTGTTCAGCTAGAAGACAAGATTCTAGGGCTGCCTTTCCAGCACAGCGTCCCCTTGGCATACTACAATAAGGATGCTCTGGCTGAAGCAGGTCTAGATCCAGAAAATCCCCCTGTCACCTGGGCTGATACCAAAGC
>JAAYRF010000107.1 GCA_012518905.1 Bacillota bacterium
ATTGATTTCTACGTAGTTGGCATAGTAGACTACTGGCCGGCTTTGTATCCCGATGAGCAGCCTTTTTTCATAGGTAATCTAGGTCACTTGCAAGATGAATATCTTATTCAGCCATACGATGTTTGGCTGAAGGTAAACGGGAAGGCCCGCCTCAATGATATAGTGCAGTCCCTACGGGATCAGGGGATTTGGGTCATCGGTATCGATGATGTACGGGGAATGCTCATCTCCGGCCGGCAAGAACCTCAGCGGATGGGCCTTTTTGGGATGCTATCCACGGGATTTGTGGTGTCGGTTCTAATCAGCTTGATGGGATTTTTCTTCTATACATTCCTGTCGTTAAAACACCGCTATCTCCAATTTGGTATCTTGCGGGCCATCGGCCTTTCCGTAGGCCAGTTGATTTCGATGCTGTTTATTGAACAGGTACTATCGGTGGGGGTGGCGGTGGCCATTGGCACTTTCTTAGGAGGCTGGGCTAGCCGGCTGTTTCTACCCTTCACCAAGGTCAGTGCCGATCTGACCGGTTCTGTGCCGGAGTTTATGATCGTAATATCCGGCTCGGATCTAGCGAAGATCTATTTGACCCTAGGCGGTATGTTGGTTGTAGGCCTTGCTGGGCTGGTAATAGTCCTTTCCCGTATGCGGCTCCATCAGGCGGTAAAACTAGGGGAGGAAGTCTAATGCCCATCATCCTTTGTGACAATCTAGTCAAGATTTATCGAGTCTCTGACCTGGAAGTTATGGCTTTACAGGGATTAGATCTGCGGATTTACCCACAGGAAGTCATGGCGATTATCGGGGCCAGCGGCAGCGGCAAATCGACACTGTTAAATATCCTAGGAAGCCTAGATGAGCCCACTGCCGGGTCTGCGGTAGTGGCTGGATGGAATCTAGGCCGCCTCACCCAAAAGCAGCGCCTTATGTATCAGCGAGAGGTTGTAGGGTTTGTCTGGCAAAATGTGGCCCGTAACTTGATCCCATATCTGACTGCTTTAGAAAACGTACTGGTCCCCATGATCTTGACCGGCAGAGCTGATCGGGACTGGGCCCGGGAGCTTTTGGAAGCCGTTGGCTTAGGACACCGTTTACATCATCGTCCTTTGGAAATGTCCGGAGGGGAGCAGCAGCGGGTGGCCATCGCCATTGCCCTTGCCAATCGTCCCAAGGTGGTACTGGCCGATGAGCCCACAGGTGCCCTAGATACCCGGTCCAGCCGTCAGGTCCTAGAGGTCTTTCACCATGTCAGCGAGACATATGGGGTCACCGTTGTCATAGTCACCCATGACCGGAGTATGGCCTATGCAGTTGACCGATTTGTCCAGATTCGTGATGGCAAGACCAGTACGGAAACGGTGCGCCGCAGACCATTGGCCGTGGGAGAAGAGGTTAGTAAAGACGAGACCTCCCATGATGAATATATCGTCTTGGATTCGGCAGGGCGTCTGCAGATTCCACCGGAGTATCGGGAAGCTTTAGGGATAGGAGATAGGCTGACTGTAGGAATTGAGGATGGCAAGATCGTCTTGGCCCCACCTGATGCATCTTCGGCGAATGCTAAAGACTCAAGCTCAAAGGAGCCCTAAAGAGCAGGTTTTGACTGGCTTCATGGGGAAGTATCATTAGCACCGGCCGCCCTGGAGGGTGGAGGTGCTTTTTCATGGAGATGCGTGAAAAGGGATGGCTTCGAGCTGGGCAGGTCAGGAAGCGGGTACATCGCACCTTTCAAGCCGGGCTGGATCTCGTTTTTCCCCCTCAGGTTGGATGCTTAGTTTGTGGTGGGGATCTGCTAACAAGGGGAATAATCGATTTATGTCATCACTGTTTGGAGCGTCTGCCCTTGGTGGGCGATAGCTTCTGCTGCGGATGTGGACGTCCTCTACCGCCTTCAAAGACACATTGCCAAGATTGCACCGAGCTACAGCATTTCTTCGTTCAAAACAGAGCAGTGGCTATCTACAGTGGTCCACTAAAGGAACAAATCCAAGGGGTAAAGTATCGGCATGATCGACGGTTAGGTGTTGCGTTGGGAGAGGTTATGGGGTTGGTTGCCAAAAGGCGTAAGTGGATTCCCCGCGGCGCCCATTTGCTGTCAGTCCCCCTTCACCATCAGCGGCTCCGACAGCGGGGTTACAACCAGGCGGAGCTACTTCTTCAAGGGATTGAGCGATACCATAATGGACCAATTCTAAAGCCCGGCTCCATCATTCGGCGGGAGGCAACCGATGTATCTAGCAAGCTAAGCCCCCTAGAAAGGCGTCGCAATCTCCAAGGTGTCTTTTTTGTGCCCAGGCCTGGGATAGTAGCCGGTAAGGTTTTGTGCGTAATTGACGATATCTATACTACAGGGGCAACACTAGATGAGATTGCCAGAACACTACTAAAGGCTGGTGCCAAGGAAGTACATGGTCTGACATTATCTATAGCCGTAAGTGATCAGGATCTATTGAATACTGCCGCCACGGCCCGTGGGTTAGCATCTTGTTGATGACAAAGGAGGTTATGTATATGGCCTTACGTAACTGCAGTAACTGTGGAACACTCTTCAATGCCATAAATCCTAATATGAGACTTTGTGCCCAGTGTGAGGAGGATGAGCAAGAGCGATTTGACCGGGTGAAGGAGTACCTCAAAGAGCATGCCACCGCCACAGTTATTGAGATCACCAAGGCTACCGGTGTGGAGCGAAAAGAGATCTTTGAGTGGGTACGGAGCGGTCGCATCGAGATTGCCGGTATCGAAGGCTTAGGTATTCAGTGTGAAAGCTGCGGAACAGCCATTACCAGCGGACGTTTTTGTGTACAGTGTGCCGTGCGCATGCAGCAAGATGCCAAACGGGCGCTGGGGGGCCGAAAGTCCCAGAGAGAGTCTGCTCCCAGGAGCAAATCTACGTTCCATGCGGCAAATAGCATAATGCGTCGCCGTCGCGATGACTAAAGCAAAAGGTGGTCCTTGCCGATATGACTAGTAGAAGTCTAGTGGAAAGCCGGAGGTGAAAAGGTGCCTACAACCAGGTAGGGCACTGGGAAAATGAAGATTTCTCCTCAACAGGTACAACTTATTTCTAGACTCTATCAAGAGCAGAGGCAACAAGGGCCAAAGCGCACCGGCCCTAAAGGGCAAGGTGGCCGGGATAAGGTAACGATATCCCAAGTGAGCCAAGACATTCAGGCGGCTATGGCTAAGATAGAGACTCTTCCGGAGATCCGAGAGGAGAAGATCGCGGAGCTCCGGGCGGCAATAGAGCAGGGGACCTATGAGGTCTCTGCCCGGGATGTGGCGGAGAAGATCCTAGATCGCTTGTTGGTAGATGAGATGCTGCGGGACGAAGGGTAAGGAGGCTCTCCATGCACCAAATAGAAAGCGATACCGGAGGCGAGGCTTTAGCTTTGATCCCGGTAGATCTAGTAGACAAACTTATCGAGCAGCTCACAAAGGAGCACGCCACGGTAGCTAAGCTACTAGGTGAGACAGAGCGTAAACGGGAGGCTCTATTAGCCGATGACTTGGCTGCTTTGGAGACGATAACAGCTAACGAAGCTGCTTTAGCCCAAGAGTTTGAGATAGAGGAAGGAAAGCGGCTGGAGCTCATGGCGAAGATAGCCCAGAAGCTGGCTATGGATCATGGAAGCGATCCCGGGGCAACCTTTACTTTAGGTGATCTGGTGCCTTTGACTTTGGGTTTGAGGCGGGAGCGTCTCTTAGATGAAGGAAGAAAACTTAAGGAGACCATGCTAGCTTTACAGGAGACTAATAGCCTCAATGCGGAACTGCTTAGGTATTCCATGATAGTCACTAACTA
>JAAYRF010000108.1 GCA_012518905.1 Bacillota bacterium
TCCCGGAGGATATCTTCAAGAACCACGATTTTCTGCGTCAGCATTCCCTACCACCCTATCGCTTTAGTCAAATAGGTCCGGAGTACTTAGGTATCTAGTGCCAGTATCGGGGAGAAGGACTACTACCCTTTGATCCTTTCGAAGGTCAGCAGCCACTTTGAGGGCGGCATGGCAAGCGGCACCGGCTGAGATGCCTACCAAAATGCCTTCTTCTCGGGCCAACCGTCTTGTCATGAGGTAGGCTTCAGTATCCGATACCGTGATTATTCGATCAATAGCCTCTGTATTTAGCACAGCAGGTACAAAACCTGCCCCAATACCTTGAATCTTATGGGGACCCGCCTGGCCCTGGGAAAGCACCGGCGATGCCAAAGGCTCCACGGCTATCACCTGAACATTGGGAAGCTCAGCTTTCAGAACCTCCCCCACGCCCGTAATAGTACCCCCGGTCCCTACGCCAGCCACAAAAGCATCCAATTTGCCTTCCATCTGATTGATGATTTCCTGAGCAGTGGTCTTACGATGGGTCTCGGGGTTGGCTGGGTTGTCAAATTGCTGTGGCATGAAAAAGCCAGTGTTTGCGGCAACCAGCTCCTCAGCCTTTTGAATCGCGCCACCCATTCCCAAAGAGCCCGGTGTAAGGACCAATTCCGCCCCGTAAGCCTGCAATATCTGCCTTCTTTCGAGACTCATGGTATCGGGCATGGTCAAGATCAGCCTATAGCCAAGGGCGGCAGCCACCATGGCCAGGCCCACCCCTGTATTGCCACTAGTCGGTTCAACAATAGTGCCCCCGGGCTTGAGTTTACCTGATTTCTCCGCAGCTCGCACCATACTTAACGCAATTCTATCCTTGACACTACCACCCGGATTAAAAAACTCCAGCTTAGCATAGACTACCGCACCCTCCAATGACGGCAATCGCTGTAGCTTCACCACAGGGGTAGCACCGATTAAATCTAAAATACTGTCTCCCCTATCCCTTTCCATAAAGACCGAGCCTCCTACTGATTCCACCTTTCGAAAACGTCAGACTAAAAACCTCGCTTGCCGAGATATCTTTCTGCTGCCGTAGCAGCCATTGCTCCATCGGCTAACGCTGTAACAATCTGCCTCAGATCTTTTGTCCGGATGTCTCCCGCAGCAAAAAGCCCTGGTACCGATGTGAGAGTACTCTCATCAGCCACGACGTAGCCATATTCATCTAGTTCAACCAGACCTTCGAGAAATGCCGTATTAGGCAGCATTCCAATGTATATAAAGACACCGGCCACCGGCAAAGCAGTAACAGCCTGGGTCTTGACATTGCGCACACGAAGGGCTTCTACTCTCGCATGGCCCTCAATTGCTTCTACCGTCGTATCCCATAGAAATTCAATACGTGGATTAGCAAACGCCCGTTCCTGTAGATCTTTGGTGGCCCGTAGTGCGTCTCGGCGATGGACGACGGTCACCTGCCTAACAAGGCGGGCCAAGTAGAGACTCTCTTCAATAGCCGAGTCTCCACCCCCAATAATGGCCACATCCTTGTCCCGAAAAAACGCTCCATCACAGGTGGCGCAATAGGATACTCCTTGGCCGGCAAGCTCCAATTCCCCTGGCACTTGCAACTTCCTAGGTATGGAGCCCGCAGCAACTATTACTGTCCTGGCCAGTACCGTTTCCTCGTTATAGTTTGTCAGTTCAAATAGATCGGCTTCCCGCTTGAGCTTTGCTATATGGCTATAGATGATCTCTGTACCCCACTGGCGCACTTGCGCCTCCATTTTCTGAGAAAGCTCTGGGCCATCTACAATACTAAAACCCGGGAAATTCTCGATAGTAGAGGTGTTAAACATCTGGCCTCCAGCACTCATACCCTCGAACAAACAAGCACGCAAATGAGCTCGCCCCGCGTAGATAGCCGCTGACAATCCCGCAGGGCCTCCCCCAATGATGGCTACGTCAAATATCTCTTGATTCATACATTCCGCCCCAATAAATATAGGGCCACTCACCCCTTTCCTCCAGTCGTCAATACCAATGATCGATCTCTATATCAGTATAGTAATGATGCAAAATGTCTCCATAGGCTGCCCCGGCAAGCGCCATCCCATGGGCCCCATACTGGGACATACCTACCCCGTGGCCATTTCCCCTTATATGGAAAACAACGCCTGCGCCATCGACCTGGATAGTGAACCAATTGGATCTAAGCCCCAGCTTTTCCCGGATCTCTCGCCCCGAGAAACTGACCCCCAGAATCTCCATGGCCTTCACGCGACCTGTCGGGTAAGTCTCGGTGATTCTGGCCAAGTGGATCAACTCAGCTGCCTCTTGTCCCGGCAACTCACCCAATGTCTTAGGCTCATAAAGGACAAAATCCTCTGTCAAATTTACGGCATCATCATCTAGCAATTCTGCAAGCTCCGAAGGTATCTCCAGGCGTAAGTTCTCGATGATTGCCTGCCATGCTACTTTCTTGGTTGTTTGATAATAAGGAGATGATTCCTCTCCAGGGCTTAGCACTCCCCGCAGGTAAGAAACATCATTAAAATAGGCACCGGCATCCTGAGTCGCCCCACCACTAGTAGAGTGATAAGCTGCAAAAATTGGTTTTCCGCCGTAGGTTAGTACCTCTCCCCGAGTAGTTTCTATGGCAGATACAATCCGCCAGCGCTTCTGGAAATACGAATACCACCCCCAACGCTCTCGCTGTGCCTCCGGTGATACCCATGCCTGGCCACTGCGAAAATCCGAAGAGAGATCTGCATCACTGCCTGTTGCACTTTGATTCGCCAAACGGTAAAGGGCATACGTGCGGGCGGCAACAGCCTGTGCCTTTAGGGCCTCCATATGGAAGTCCGCCGGCATTTCACCGGCGACAACACCTACGAGATATTCCTCCAAATCCATCTCCACTACTTGACCTAGATCTTCCCGAAGCAGCCTAATGCTAAACTTAGAGGATTCCCGCCGAGTAGGCCAAAGGCGATGGGACACGATAAAAGTAGGTATCCCAATGAATATTAAACTAAACACGACGACATATACCACTAGAGTGGACAGGCTAAGGCCTCCACGGTTTCGCCGAAGGTGTGGAACCATTTGTCTTCCTCCAATTGTTGCTGCTTCTACGGGTCACTGATACACCGTGACCGCGCTTCCCATGTTATGTGGTAAGATTCTTGGATATGCTCGGGAATATCTGTATCACCCTAGCTCTTTGGCCTCACTGGCTTTTTGCACTAGCCAACATCTTTGAATCGATGAGCAGATATCCGAGAAGAGCCGCCACTGCTGTCACCACTCCCACTCCATAGAATAACCCCGCCTGCCCAAAACCTACGGCACCAAACACAGGTGGTCCCACAGCCACCCCGAGGAATCTGACAGTCCCATACATCGATGTCACTACCCCCCGCTCCTCTTGAGAAGTAGCCGAGGTGATCAAATAGTTTAGGGGCGGCAAGACCATTCCTATACCGATTCCCGCCGCGATAGCAGCCAGAGCAAAAACCAGCCGCATCTTGATGCAAAGGGGGACAGATGCTAGGGCAATAGCTGCTAGGAGCATCCCAGCTATCAATGCACCTTTAACCAAGTGACGACGTTTCTCCAAAAAAACTCCTGTTCCGTATGAGATAGCTGCCATGGCCGATACTGGCACAGCTATGGCTAGACCCTTGGGCACTCCCCCTAGATGGAATCGTTGTTCCAGAATATCTGAAAGGAAGCTCAAGAACCCGAACAACACCCCGAGGGCCACAAAGCCAATCAAGAACGCTGTGGCCAAAGAGACTCCTTTCTTTCTTATGATCTTGATCAAAGTAGCAAAGTATTGCTGCCACGTTTCACCTTCACCCCCTGGATTTGGCTCTTGAAGACCAAACCAAACAAGGGCCGCTACTGGGAAGGCTAAGACTCCGTACACGAAAAATGGAGCATACCAGCTCACCAGCGCTATCAAAGAGCCTAAAATGGGACTAACAACTTTCCCCAACCCATTGGAGGCCTCGAGAAATCCCAGATACCTGGTAAGCCTTTCGCCAGTAACCAAATCGGCAGTAAGGGCCATGGCCAGCTGATACGTACCTCCAGCACCAAGTCCCTGCACTACTCGGCCAACCAAGATGACAGTAAAGGGTTTCGCCAGGGCAACGCTGGCTATGCCAGCCACCAGCCCACCTAGACCATATAGGATCAGGGCGGGAGCAATAATGATCTTCCGGCCGATACGGTCGGACAGCATGCCGGAAAAAGGAATCAAAAGACCTGCCGGCAGCGAAAAAGCCGTAACCAGCAGGCCAACCTTGACTTGGTTTATATTGAGTACTTCTTCGAACTTAGGAAACACAGGAATCAACATGGAGTTGCCCAGCACCATGACAAAAGGTACTGCGCCTAAGATTACTAGCTCAGTCCACTGGAGCTTATCTCTTTTCACAACAGCTTCTTCCTCTCGCTAGAGATAACTACTCGAAGATATTGTGATTCCCCAGTGGCGCAAACATACTTCTTACTCTGTGCTGATGATAGCCGCAGGATAGCCCTTATCTTCCAGCTCCTGCTTCAGTGCTTCGGCATTGCCGCGCTCCGCAAAGGCCCCTACCTGCACTCGATGTAAGGAACCTGGTGTTACCAGAACTTGATAGCCCTTACGCTCAAGTTCTTGGGCTAGACGCTCAGCGTTAGCCTCCGATGAAAAAGCTCCTACCTGTACTCGGTAAAGCTGCTTGCTGGAACGAGTAGGCACTGCCTGTGGTAAAGGTATCGAAGGGGATTCTACCACTGGCTGTGGCCTGGCTGTAATCGGCTCAGGAGTTTTCGGTTCCTCTGATACCGCTGTGGACCGTTGGATATCCAGCGATGGCTCCGGAGCCTCTTGCCTGGCTTTCTCGGCCACTTGCTGTCTGACCTTTTCCCCTTCTAGGACAAGCTCACGATCTAGGGCACTGGTCGCCGCTTGGATGGCATACTGCCCTACCACATAGCCAAGGAACACAGCTACTCCTGCCACTGCCACTAACGTAAGGATAAGGTAGACTCTTTCTAACGCTTTACCTGACTGCTTCTTCTGCTTCTTGCTGCGAGCCATACCCTTCACCCCAATTGAATTTCTCTGCAGCATTATTCCCTATGCCCTATCTATTTCTGCGCTATGGTGCAAGATCCCTGCAGAGCAGGGAAGATCCACCAGTTGATGACGGGCTTCGCCAACAAGGTATAAAGAACCACAGATGCAGATCAGATCTCGGGACGAGGCTTTCTGTACAACTTTAGTATAGGCTTCTCCCAAAGTTTGGGCTGTGCCTATCTCCTTGGTGTTAGCTACTTCACCACTGATCTCCAGCAGATATTCGAGATCTTGGGGTTTGGTGCGGCTAGTTTGGGGGGTTGTAAAAGTCACAGTATCCGCCAGGGGTAGTAACAGCTCGAGCATGGTCTGAACCGGCTTTTCGCCTACTATGGCCATGACAAGGTGAAGTCTATCCCATGTAAAATACACAGGCAACGCTAGGGCCAGCTGGCGAAAACCATCGAGATTATGGGCTCCATCTAAAACAACCAACGGTTCAGTCCCGACTATTTCCAGACGGCCGGGCCAACGGGCTGTGGCCAATCCCTGAAGCACCTGATCCTCGGTCATGGTGCATCCCATTTCCATTAATACATTGGCAGTGGCCAAGGCAGTCACAGCATTGGTCACCTGATGCAGGCCTAGAAGGCCAACTTGCAGGAGACGTTCAATCTGTGGTAAGCCGCTGGCAGCCCGGACTCTAAACTTCGTTCCCGTTTGATCAGTTTTCTCCACCGAGGTAACCTCATATGTCTCCTCCACGTCAATAATGCGGGCTCGGCGGGCTCTAGCTACTTTTCGGATAACCCCCTTGACACCACTTTCCTGAGGCGCCATCACAATGGTTCCACCCACGGGGATAACGTCAGCTTTTTCTCTGGCTATGAGTTCAACAGTCTCCCCTAATATCTCGGTATGATCAAGGTCAATATGGGTAAAAACAGTAACCACCGGCTGTCCTACATGGGTAGCATCGTACCTGCCCCCTAGGCCAGCCTCAAGCACGGCATAATCGACCCCTGCCAAAGCGAAGTAATCTAGGGCCAGAGCCGTAGCCACTTCAAACATGCCTGGTCTGCCCAACTCACAAGAAGCTAGATCCTCTATGCAAGGATATAGCTTCCTCAGAAGATCTGCTAAGCAGTCATCATCAATAGCCGCTTTGTTAATCTGTATCCGCTCATTGAATTTCACCAGATGGGGTGATGTATATAGGCCCACTTTCTTGCCGGCAGCCTGCAAAATGGACGAAATGAACTGAGCTGTAGAGCCTTTGCCATTTGTCCCCACTACATGCACCACGGATAGTCTCTTCTCCGGACGACCCAGATAATTCAGCATAATGTTGATCCGCTCTAGCCCCGGGGGGCCCTGGCCTGGACCAAGGGCTGCCAAATATATGTGCGCTTCCATCATCATCGCCCCTTCCTTAAGGCTGATGGTAGACTTATCCTCGCTCCAACCTAATGGGCACATCGGGAAGACCCGGCGCCGAGTGCAGAGCCGGGTCCTGTATCAGTGAGATTAATCGGTCAGTTCCTTTAATCGAATCTGTAGCATGGTCTCCTTCTCTTTGAGTGAACTGAGCTTTTCCTCTTCCTTGGCAACTATCTCCCGAGGAGCCTTGCTTACAAAGCCCTGATTATTCAGTTTACCTTGGGCCCGCTTGATTTCCTGCCTAGTGGTTTCCAGCTCCTTCTGCAGCCGTGAGATTTCTTGGTCAATATCTACGAGGCCAGCTAAAGGCATATACACCTCTACCCCGCCGGCTACCGCGGCAACTGCTTTCTCCGGTTTGGCATCTTGTGGAGCCCTAAACTGCAGATCCCCGATACGAGCCAAGACTCGCAGATACCCCTCAGCCTCTTGCAGCAGAGCCTCACTGTCCTCTCCCGCATATATGATCACCTGGATCTTTCTGCCGGGAGCTACCTTTTTCTCACTTCTGATGTTGCGAATAGCCCGCACCATGTCCATGACGACTGCCATGTTGGCCTCAACCTCAGTATCTATCGTCCCAGCTTCGGGCCAGGGCGCCAACATAATGGTCTCACCGGTATGAGGTAGATGCTGCCAGATCTCTTCGGTAATAAACGGCATGAAAGGGTGCAGAAGCCGCAATGTGCCTTCCAGGACCTGCCATAGTACATACTGTGAGGCTTGACGGGCCTCGTCGCCCAATCGCCCGTAAAGGCTCGGTTTGATCATTTCCACGTACCAGTCGCAAAGCTCAGTCCAGACAAAGTCATATAGAACCCGGGCAGCTTCGCCTAGATCATAGCGTTCCAACCAACGGGTGACCTCCTGGACAGTACTCTGGTAGCGACTCAATATCCATCGATCCGCCAGACTTAGCTCCATGTCCTTCATGTTTAGGCTGTCAGGTTCAAAATCAGTTAGATTCATCAAGGCAAAGCGAGATGCGTTCCAGATCTTGTTGGCAAAATTCCTATATGCCTCGACCTTTTCCTCTCGATAGCGAGTATCATTGCCGGGAGAAGTGCCAATAACCAGACTAAACCGCAACGCGTCGGCACCAAACTCCTCTATGACATCGATGGGGTCAACCCCATTCCCCAATGACTTGCTCATTTTCCGACCTTGAGCATCCCGGATCAGCCCGTGGATGAGAATATCGTGGAACGGCACATCACCCATGAACTCCAGACCCATGCACATCATCCGAGCCACCCAAAAGTAGATAATGTCAAAACCGGTGACCAACACCGATGTGGGATAGAAATGGTCAAGCTCAGGCGTTTTCTCTGGCCACCCCAAGGTAGAGAAAGGCCACAGGGCTGAACTAAACCAGGTATCGAGCACATCAGAATCCTGCTCAAGATCGGTACCGCCGCATTGGGGACAAACGGTAGGATCCGTCTTGCTCACGATAGTCTCACCACAGGCGCAGTACCAGACCGGTACCCGATGTCCCCACCAAAGCTGTCGAGAGATGCACCAATCCCGTACATTCTCCATCCAATTGAGGTAATTCTTCGTGAATCTTTCGGGAACGAAACGGCTCTCATCCTCTAGCACCGCTCTGATGGCCGGCTCAGCCAAGGGCTGCATCTTCACAAACCATTGTTTGCTAAGGAGAGGCTCCACGGTGTGATCACAGCGAGTGCAGTGCCCTACTGCGTGCTGATGCTCAACGATCTTGTCCAGCAGTCCTTGGGCCTTTAACTCACGCACCACTGCATTCCGAGCCTCATATCGGTCTAGTCCTTGGTATTTGCCGCCCTCGGCAGTAATCTTGGCGTCTCCATCTAGGATCAGAACGGCCTCGAGCCCATGGCGCTGAGCTACATCGAAGTCATTGGGATCGTGAGCCGGAGTGATCTTCACAACACCTGTACCGAACTCTTGGTCAACATAATGATCCGCCACTATGGGAATCTCCCGTTCCATCAAGGGCAATATGCACGTCTTGCCTACTAGATGACGGTAACGAGGATCAGCGGGATGTACCGCCAAAGCTGTGTCTCCTAACATGGTCTCGGGCCTGGTCGTAGCCACCACAACGTAGTCTCCCGACCCATCGGCCAATGGATACCGGATGTGCCAGAGGTTGCCCTGGGTCTCCTCGTGCTCTACTTCGATGTCAGAAAGAGCCGTGCTACAGCGAGGACACCAGTTAATGATGTAATCTCCCTGGTAGATTAGACCTTTGTCGTAAAGATCAACGAATACCTCCCGTACCGCCCGTGAGCAGCCTTCATCCATGGTAAACCGCTCTCTATCCCAGTCACAGGAAGCGCCTAGCCTCCTTAGTTGCGCTAAAATGCGCCCTCCATACTCTTCCTTCCATTCCCAAACCCTTTTGAGAAATTCCTCCCGCCCCAGATCATAGCGACTCTTGCCTTCACTATTCCGTAGATGCTCCTCCACCCTTGCCTGAGTAGCAATGCCGGCATGATCCATCCCAGGAATCCATGTGGCGTTATATCCTTGCATCCGCTTCCAGCGGATGAGGATATCCTGCATCGTTGTATCCATCGCGTGGCCCAGATGCAGCTGCCCGGTGACATTAGGAGGAGGAATTACAATACAGAAGGGTGCTTTTTCCAGATCGACTTCTGCATGAAAATAACCATTCTCTTCCCAGGTCTTATACCACTTAGCTTCTACAGCGTGGGGATCATAGACAGTAGGGATCCCCTCTGCCGTTGCCGCAGCTAGCATCGATGTTTTCGTAGCATCAGCCATACCTCACGCCCCCTTTTCATCTCAATACAAAACACCGCTAATAGAAAAAGAGCCTCGCCATCAAGGACGAAAGCTCCAACTCCCGCGTTACCACCTTTATTCCACCATAAGCCTCAAAGCCCATGGGTGGCACTCTATCTGCTATAACGGGCAGACCCGGCCAGACCTAATGACCATGCCCTACCTGCGGGCACAGTGTTCAGTGAGCGACTCCAGGGCGACCTTCAGCACTCCTTACCGGGAAGTCCTTTCAGCCGGTGAGACTCCCTCTCTTGCGGCGGTAACTGCCTACTCCTCCCTTTCACAGTCTCGGTTTGCCTCTGATTATATCCGACGAAGGAGGCGGTGTCAATATCCAGCGAGTCTTCCCGGGGAAAGATTTAGCGCCGGAGCAGCTTCCGGCGCCTGTTAACCTCATGTCATACTCTCTTCTATTCGTCAAACCAGTACTGGGCCGGATTGGTTATCGCTGGATAGGCCATGATCCAGGGATCTGTATAGCCGCCCAGGGGTAAATCGTCGCCATCTGGTACATTGCGCATCGTCTTGTTGATTACTACCGGTCGAGGAAACTGAGCTACAGTGCCAATGAAGAACGGTCCTTCATCTATGTGGATCTTGATCATCTGGTGTACGAGCTCATCTCTTTTCTCCTCATTAGGCTCTATCTTGGCCACATCGTAGAGCTTCTGCAGCCGGTCTACAGGACCACCTGGCTCCGGAGCTTCCCTAGGGGGATTCCGGTCCCGGGGATCCTTGTCTAGATCCAGTGTAGCCTTCGCTGTACCCTGAACGGAATACCAGGCTCCGTTCAGCGGCGCCCAGCGACTTAGATCGATGGGTACAACCCACTGTGGGAAGACCAAGAAGTTGGGTCCGTCACTAAGACCCCAGCTGTCTCGGATGTCGAATTTCGCTGTTTGGTCCATGAGACTTAGCTGTGATCCGTCCATGGGATTGAGGAGAGTCTTAACGCCAATGGATTCCCAATCATCCTTGATCATTTCGCTGGTTTGGATATACATCTTCTCAGCAGCGCTATTATAATCGATGCGCAGCGTCAAAGGTTTACCGTTGGGCATATCACGCCATCCATCGCCGGTCGTGTCAATGACACCAATGGAGTCCAACAGTCTCTGGGCCTCCTCGGGGTCATGCTCTACATACATGTCTCGCCATTTGGCGTAGAGCTCTTGGCCCTTCTCCGTTCGATGAAACTCGATGGCATTTGGACTGAAAGTACCTGTGGTAGGCTCTCCCGTCATGTAATGCACCATCTTATGAATTCTGGGCCTGTTGATTGCCAATGATATGGCTCGTCGGAACTCCGGTATCCTGTAAAGCTCCTGCTTGTCCGGGTCTGGATGGTTCCAGTTGGGGTAGACGATGGGCCCCGTACCTGACCCGCTATTCCACAGATGGATCCGGTAACCGGCAGTATCTGCGTTTTTCTTGAACATGGCCAGATCAGATGCTACTATATAAGGCCGGAGCTGCATGTCCCCTTCACCATTGAGAAGCTTTAGCTTGAGCATTTCTATGTTTTCTACATAGTTTACTTCAATGGTGTCAATATAAGGCAGCTGGTTCCCTTCGGTATCTACAGCATAATAATATGGGTTGCGCTCCAAAATCAGCTTCCTGGCAGGCTGATGCTCCACAGGCATCCATTCTGACAGTACTGGACACTCGGGGTTCATCCACCACTCCATCTTTTCCTCAAATATCTCAAAGGTCTCCGCATCAGAGTAATCTGGATGGAACTGCCGCAGGTAGTGGGCAGGCACAATGAGCCGCTCACCCTGACCGGCATTGGGCCACATGCACAGACGTTCAATTAAAAGCGGAGCAGGTTCAGCATAGGTTATCTGCAAAGTGTATTCATCTAGAGCTTCGATCTTGGCTGTTTCGCCCCCAGCAATGAATATATCCGGGACAGGGTCAGACATCTCCAAGTTCAAGACCATATCGTTCCACCAAAACATGAAATCCTCGGTAGTGAGGGGATGTCCATCGGACCAGCGGACGCCTTCCCGTAGTTTTAGGGTCCATATAGTGGCGTCATCGTTCCTTGTCCAACTCTCAACCCAGTTAGGTTCAATACCGAAGCCATCGTCGACCCACCGCACAGGAGAGTGCCCATACATGAGCATCCGTATATATGACCACTCTCGGCTAATGGTCCACCGTACCCATGTTCCACCATATCTGCCAACCTCCTCCAAGGGCGTGATCACTAGTGGGTTGTTGGGTAAACGCTCCTCAACTGGCGGCAAGAGGCCGGCCTGCACTTTTTCTCTAAGCATAGGAGCCTCACCATAGGCCGCAAACACAGTCCCACTAAGAGCGAGGGTAAGCAGGATTGCTCCGGTTAGCAACCACAATCGTCTTCGCATGTCTTTCTCCTTTCAAGATGCTTCCCGTACACTCCTTATGACTCACTCACCATTCGTTGATTCAGGTCTCTCTGTAAATTGCCTAAATTATCCCTCCTGAATTTCCAGATATAGAATGCTGCTCATTGTATCCTTTCTGTGCGGTCGGACCAATTCCTTTAATTGCGATTATCCGAATTACCATGACGGCTGGCACTTAGTGTAGATTTGTCTGTTGCTTCCCCACTTTTTGACCCTTCCTGTACAATAGCGAGAGTAGGCATTAACGCCGTATGCCATGCCACATCCTGTACCCAATATGTCCTCGGGCCGAACCAGAACCCCTAGGACATCCCCTATGTGCTATAATATATTTGCGGAGATTTAACACTGCGGAGGGAGAGGTACAATGCCAGAGAAGATCTTGGTCGTCGACGATGAGCACTCCATTGTGGAGCTGATAAAATTCAATCTAGAAAAAGAGGACCTACAGGTTGTCACTGCCTATGACGGAGATGAAGCCATTCAGGTATTTAACCGTGAAAAACCGGATTTGGTGATCTTAGACATCATGCTGCCTTTTAAGGATGGCTGGGAAGTCTGTCGCGAGCTGCGAGACATATCGGCAGTTCCCATCATCATGCTGACCGCTAAAGAAGAAGAGGCCGATAAGATCAAGGGTTTAGAGATCGGTGCAGACGATTATGTGACAAAACCTTTTAGCCCCAAAGAATTGGTGGCCAGAGTCAGGGCCGCATTGCGCCGTGCTTCCCAGGCAGCACCAGCTAGTGAGCATGTGGTCAGCCTGCAGGGGCTGCGCATTGATATCGATCGCCATTTGGTGACTTTAGATGAGGAACCTTTGACTCTCACCCCTAAGGAATTTGATCTACTCCTCTTGCTGGTAAAGAACAAGGGGAAAGTACTCAGCCGAGATATGCTCTTGGAAACTGTCTGGGGTTATGATTACGGTGGGGAGACAAGAACCGTTGATGTACACATCCGGCGCCTACGTCAGAAAATGAATGAAGATCCATCCCAGCCTCGCTTCATCCATACGGTGCACGGAGTAGGCTATAAAGTGGAGGAGCCTCGATAAGTTATGGATCAGTCCCGTTCTCAGCGCCTGAGCCACAAAACTTTGCTTTTCCAGGGACAGCTGATCCTCGCCAACGCCATCTGGGTGGCAGTGGGAGTCTGGTTATTGCGGCGCACCCATTGGTGGGCTGCCTGGATCTTGCTGGCTACAGGTATTTCAATCTACGTCACTTACCTGTACACCCGTAGCCATTTCTTTGAGCCGATTCGTAGCATGCAAGTGGCGATTGACCGTTTTACCCAAGGGGAGCTAGATGAACGGGTGGTACTGCGCTCTACCGGTGACGCCGAGTTTGTAGAGTTGAGCGAATCCATCAATGGTATGGCTGAGCATTATGCCTTGTTAGTAGAAGAAGCCACCCGACACCGCAATCATCTCAATGCTATATTGTCTAGCCTAGTTGACGCCTTGGTGGCCGTCGATAAAAACCTTCGGATCACCTTGGTCAACCCCGCAGCCACTGAGCTTTTGGGCATTACTCCCGATAGCCGTGGCCGTTACCTGCTGGAGTCTATTCGTAACTATGACCTCAGCCAGCTGTTTCAACAAGTGCTGCAAGAGCAGGTGACAGCCCAGCAAGAGATCCAGATCTTTTCACCGGAGCACCACATTTTCCAGGCCATAGTAAGCCCCATACGCTCCCAGCGGACTGGCAGACTGGTAGGTGTTGTGGCCATCCTCCACGATATTACCGAGCAGAAACGTCTGGAGCAAGTTCGCACCGATTTTGTGGCCAATGTCTCCCACGAACTACGCACCCCGTTGACATCAGTAAAAGGCTTTGTCGAGACACTGCAAGATGGGGCCATCGATGATCCCGAAGCGGCCCGTCGTTTTCTAGCCATCGTTGCCACGGAAACAGATCGCATGGTGGACTTGGTGAAGGATCTGTTGGAGCTTTCCCGCCTAGAAGCGTCAGATAGAGCTTTGAACCTATCTCCGGTGGACTTGATACAAATCGTCCAGGATATGGCAGAAGCCTACCAGGAGCGGGCCCAGGAATTACAGTTGGAATTGCACATGGATATCGAAGACGATTTGCCCCGGGTCAATGGCGATGCGACGCTCTTGCGCCAAGTAATCGCCAATCTTCTAGACAACGCCTTAAAATACACCGATCCCGCGGGTCAAGTATGGCTTACCCTATCCCGAAATGACAATATGGTAGAGCTTGAGGTCAGAGATACTGGAGTCGGCATCCCTGCCAAGCACCTAAACCGGATTTTTGAGCGGTTCTACCGGGTTGACAAGGGTCGCTGCCGTAAGCGGGGTGGCACAGGCCTAGGCTTGGCCATCGTAAAACACATAGTAGAGAAACATCAAGGCACCATCGCAATCGAGAGTGAGTATGGGGTTGGCTCGAGCTTCACCGTAGCGCTGCCGGCCATCGTTGAAGAAGCAGAGGATATAAAAGGGGTACCAGCTGCAGCCTCAAGCTAGCAGTCCGGCTAACTCTTGAGGGCCCTTAAGTAGTAGATGGAAAGAAGTATCACAAGTCCCCAGATCCATCCAATACGTCGATGCCAAGGAGCTCTAGAAGGTCCTAGAGCTCTATAGTGCTCCATATACCCTTCTCCCCCTTGGGGAATATCGGTCTCCCGCACGATATAGATGACGGTGGCCATGGCTAGCAGACCCGATATTTGACTCGTATTAAAGAATATCGCTCCTTCAGTGAAAAAGCCTACAAGAACCTGAGTCAGCCCCAACCCAAATGCGGCCAACAAACCCAGCTGGCCGGGAAATTTAACCTTCCACCTCAGCTTCCAGATTATCACAAAGGTGAGATAGCTGCCTATGGCCTGGTAAGCACCTAGTGGATGAAAACCCTGGCCGTCTGATACTACTGCCCAGACAAGAGCGGTCGCCTTCCCAACTCGGCTACTGCCTGTAGATGTGATAGCTACGCCTAATGCAAGAGGTGCCGCTAGAATATCTGCTAGCTCCAGATAATCCCAATCGTGCCTTCGCAGGACCCAGATTGTTACTGCCCCAAAACCGATTACCGCCCCCAGGGTAGATAGTCCGTTATTGATACATAAAAGCTCCTCAGGAAAGGCAATAAAGTAGGGTAGCTCACGCAACACGAACAGCGCCCTGGCAGTAACCAGTCCCGCGATAAACACACAAATAAGATAGTCCAGCATTGAATCAGTAGACCAGCCTCGGCGCCGGGTTTCCCGAAGGGCCAAGACAACCGCTGCCCCATATCCTAAAGACAGCATGGCTCCATAAGCATAAATGTGAAATGGACCTAGTGTAAACAGCACAGTATCTATTACGGAACGGCTACACTTCCGCCAGGAAGTGTGGCCTGCCTCCCTTCCATCTACCTCGCTAGCTGTACCTCAATCCATCGCCACTTCCTTCGCTAGTTCACGCTCCCTCAATCCCCATAGTTCAGATACTATAGCTCCTATAAGCATTAGACCTGCTCCTACCTGCCCAACGGGGGGCAGCCGCTCACCGAGGATGAGGTAGGCCAAGCCAGCAGCAAACACAGGCTCCAAAGAAAAGAGCAGACTTACCTGAGTAGGGGTAGTGTAAGGCTGTGCCCAGATCTGTAAATATTGGGCTGCAGCTGTGGCAAAAAGGGCCAGATATAAAAGTCCCCCCCACAATGTGCCTCCTCCCAGGCTAGGCCACGGCTCTGACAAAACAGCTGCTACCAAACCGATTGTTGCTACCGTACCTACCTCAACCCAGGTCAGAAGCAGGGAGTCGGTCGCAGCACCATACCTATCCACGGTAATGATTTGGAAAGCATAGAGAAAGGCACTGAGCAGCACCCACAGATCGCCTTTGGCCAAAACTAGACCTTGGGAAAAATCTAAAGTCAGTAGCCCCAGTCCCACGGTAGCCAAAGCTGCTCCAGCTATAGCTGCGGATTCTGGTCGCTTCCTCAAGAACAGTGTGGATAATACCGGGGTAATCACCACCGATAGTGCTGTGATAAAGGCTGCCTTGGAAGCGGTGGTATACTGGATACCTGCCGTTTGGCTAAGAAAACCTCCCCATAGCAAGAGCCCCAAGAAAATACCAATTTTCAAGGTCCGCTTATCCAGCTGCCTTAGCCTCAACCAAGCAAAAGGGGTAAGCACTGCGAAGGCCAGGAGAAATCTAATGCCCACCAAATAGAGAGGTGAAAGCGCCACCACTAACAGCTTTAAGACGGGAAAAGTGCCACCCCAGATCACGGTTACCAACAGTAGTATCATATCTGCCTGGAGAGGACTTAGAGCTTTAGTCCCCCTTTGTGAAGGTCCGGCTGCTTCGCCCCGAGATCCGCCGTATGAGTTTCTTTGCGTCATTCTACCATCAAATCTCCGTGTTTGGCTACGTGGGCTGCCAATCCTCCGTCAGCCAGGAGTCGAATCATCACATCAGGTAAAGGGGGCGAACTTAGCTGTATGCCTTGAGTCAAATTGTATATGGTCCCTGTAGTCAAATCCACAGCCAGTCGATGGCCGGCAGCAATCTGATCGGTATCACAAACCAATACCGGCAGACCCACATTGATGGCATTACGGAAAAAAATCCGAGCAAAGGACTTGGCCAAAACAGCGCTAACTCCTGCCATCTTGATTATCGCAGGCGCGTGTTCTCGACTGGAACCTAACCCGAAGTTGTTCCCGCCAACAACGAAGTCCCCCGGTGCCACCCGATGGGCAAACTCAGGGTCTGCATCCTCCAATACATGTTTGGCCAGCTCCTCGAGATTTGATCGCAAATGAAACAACCTACCGGGAGCTATATGATCAGTGCTAATGTTGTCGCCAAACTTCCAAGCATTACCTTCCAGCCGCATGGTTTAATACCTCCCTGGGATCAGTGATAACCCCCGTCAATGCACTAGCTGCTGCTACCGCCGGTGAGCCTAGGTATATAAATGCCTGGGGATTGCCGAGCCGGCCCTGGAAATTCCGATTAGATGTATTCAAAGATACCTCTCCGTCTCCTAAAATCCCCTCATGAACACCTACGCAAGGGCCACATCCCGGGGCTAGAATAATAGCACCCGCCTCAACAAGGGTCTCAATATAACCCTTCTGTAAAGCGGCCACAAAGACCTGACGGGAGGCAGGTACTACTATGCATCGAACCCCCGGCGCCACATGCCCACCTTTCATTATGTCGGCCACTATGGCCAAGTCCTCCAATCGCCCATTTGTGCAAGAGCCGATGAACACTTGATCAATGGGGGTTCCGACCAAATCACTTACAGTGTGGGTGTTATCTACCGTATGGGGGGCTGCTAGGATTGGCTCTAGGCTACTGACATCCAACTCCATTGTCTTCTGGTATTGGGCATCTTCATCGGCACTAAGGGGTTTATAATCCCCTGATCTACCCTGCTCTTCCAGATAGGCCTTAGTCACAGTATCACTGGCGATTAATCCCACCTTGGCACCGGCCTCCACCGCCATATTGGAGAGAGTAAGGCGCTCCGCCATAGGCATAGTGGCAATGGCATCCCCGGTGAACTCCAAGGCTTTGTACGTGGCCCCATCGGCCCCTAGCATACCAATAAGGTACAAGATGATGTCCTTGGCATATACTCCTACTGGCAGCTTTCCGGTAATCCTCACCTGAATAGATTCCGGGACCCTAAACCAAGTCTTGCCCAAGGCCATTCCCATAGCAACATCGGTAGAGCCCATACCGGTAGCAAAAGCAGCGAGAGCTCCAGCAGTACACGTATGGGAATCGGCTCCGATAATCACCCGACCTGGGGCTCCATAGTTCTCCGCAATGAGCTGGTGGCAGACACCTGCACCCACATCAGAGAGTCGGCAACCGGTTTTGTGAGCGAATTCTCTAAGCAGTACATGATCGTTGGACAACTCCCTGCGAGGGCTTGGTGCCGCGTGGTCGATATACAAAATGGTGTTGTCCGGGTTCGCTACTTTCTCCAATCCGATCTTCTGCAGTTGTCGCACTGCCAAGGGGCCTGTTCCATCTTGAGTCAAAGCTACGTCCACTGGAGCAATAACGATTTGTCCCGCCTTGACTGTGTGCCCAACCCGTTGGCTTAAGATCTTCTCCGCCAAAGTCAGTCCCATTTCCCAACCCTCTTTCATTCCACGTAGTAATATTCAACCTCAGGAGACAAATGCCTTCTGGCTTGCTTGCCCTGTATACCGGTATAACCTACCGAATTGTAGTGAAATCTCCTTGGCGCAGAAAATCGGCAGTGAGGACCTCCTTGGAGGCCTCATGCCGATTTCTCTGACGTAACTATATCTACCGCCGCTTCTTCATTGGCGATAGCTATTCATCTATCGCTGAGCCTAAATACCTATGAGCTTTTGGCAGAAAGTGCCTAGCGAGCATCACTCCCACCTGTCCCCTGACGAAAATCTTCGTAGACATATACCAATTCTTTGTCAAACAAAGCTCGCTTAAGGTTGACCGCTCGCTCCCTAACCCAGGGGAGCAAGGCCTCGGCATCTTCATGGGAAAGGCTGATACCATATTCCAGGAATTTGGCCATCAACGCTTTGCTGCCTGAATGTTTACCGATGACTATCTGCCGCTGCAGTCCAACCTCCTCCGGAGCAAAAACTTCATACGTGTTAGCACTTTTCAAAACACCGTCAGCATGGATACCCGATTCGTGGGCAAACATGTTGGTGCCAACTATGGCTTTCCAAGCTGGCAGATCCCGTCCCGAAGCCCGCGCGACATACTCGCTGGCTTCCCGGAACATATCGGTTCGGAAGTTGAGATCCACCCGGGAGAGATACTTAAGGGCCATCACTACTTCCTCCAGAGCGGCATTGCCGGCTCGCTCTCCTAATCCATTAATCGTCACCCCAACGAAGGTGGCTCCACCCCTGACACCAGCTAAGGCGTTAGCGGTAGCCATACCGAAATCATTATGGGTATGCATCTCGATCTCTAATCCTGTTGCTTCCCGCAAAGTCCTCACGTGTTCACAAATAGTGAAAGGATCCATAATCCCTACGGTATCGCAATACCGCAATCGATCAGCACCGGCATCCCTAGCTTCTTGTCCGAACTTAATAAGAAAGTCCATGTCTGAGCGAGAAGCGTCCTCAGCATTCACGGAGACATATACACCGTGCTTTTTGGCGAAAGCCGTGGCCTTGGTCATGTTGGCTAATACCCAATCTCTGCTGGTCTGCAGCTTATGCTTAATATGGATATCAGAAGTTGAGATGGAGACAGCCACTGCGTCAACACCGCAGGCCAGGGAGGCCTCGACGTCTTTGATCACGGCTCGGTTCCAAGCCATAATGCTAGCCTTGAGGCCAGCCTTTACGATGGAAATAATAGCTTCTTGCTCATCACCACCCATTACAGGTATACCAGCTTCTATCTGGTGTACTCCGATTGCATCCAAGAGTTTAGCAATGCGAACCTTTTCGTCATTAGCAAACACTACTCCGGCCGTCTGCTCACCATCGCGCAAAGTTGTATCTACTATCTGCACTGGTACCTGGTTGTTGGGCTGCAAGAGTTTTGATCCAGACATTCGAATTTCGCCTCCTTGACAACAGCAACGCTGGATAAACACCTATGGTCATAGGCCGTGAAGATCTATTTTTTTAACTATACTCCACGCCATAGGTTCTGTCAATGCTGCCAACATATTGAAATAGTATGGAACAATCTTTGTCATTTCTGTAGTTTCTGCCGCAACATCTCGTTGGCCTTCTGAGGATTTGCTTGACCCTTAGATGCCTTCATCACCTGACCGACCAAAAAACCTATGGCCTTTGTTTTGCCCTTCTGGAAATCAGCCACAGGCCCAGGGTTCTCGGCAATGACCCCGTCAATGATTGCTTCTAGGGAATCAGCATCACTGATCTGCCTCCAACCCTTCTCGTCTACGATCTCCACTGCCGACTTGCCGGTGGCAAACATCTCACTGAGAACATCTTTGGCCACGATAGTGCTGACCACATCCTCTTGAATCAGCTTCAAAAGCCCACCAAGCTCTTTAGGAGCAACCGGTGATGACTCTATTTCAAGCTCGTGGGCTTTGAGCCAGCGAAGAACCTCTCCCATTACCCAATTGCTCACCAGCTTCGGCTCATCCACCTCCTGGACACAGGCCTCAAAATAGTCTGCCAGATGCCGGCTAGTTGTCAGCACATCTGCATCGTAAGGGGGTAGATCATAATCGTTTATAAACCGATCCCGCTTAGCATCGGGCAGTTCCGGTAGGTTTTGCCTGATAGACTCGATCCACGCCTCGTCAACCTGCAGCGGATAGAGATTAGGATCTGGCATATACCGATAATCCGCGGCCTTCGCCTTGCTCCGCATGGAGAATGTCATGCCCTTAGCTTCATCCCAATGCCGTGTTTCCGGCAGAACAACCTCCTTGGCCTGAAGAAGTCGTCTCTGGCGATCTGCTTCGAACTCGAGGGCCCTTTGTACCGCCCTAAAGGAATTTAGGTTCTTGATTTCTGTCTTCACCCCGTAGGCGCTGCTCCCCTTGGGGCGCAAAGAGATATTGGCATCGCACCTAAGGGAGCCCTCCTCCATCTTGCAATCCGAAACCTCGGTATATTCAAGCAGCGTTTTCAGCTTCTCTAAAAACAAGCGAGCTTCCTCAGCAGAGCGAATGTCCGGCTCTGTCACTATCTCGACCAGAGCAATACCTGATCGATTATAGTCCAATAATGAGTACTCTGAGCTGATGATGCTATCCCCTACATGAACAGACTTGCCCGCTTCCTCCTCCAAATGCACCCGCTGAATACCGATCTGCCGTTTTCTGTCACCAACTGAAAGCTCAACCATACCGTGGCTGCATAGCGGCCGATCATTTTGAGAGATCTGATACGCCTTGGGCAGGTCAGGATAGAAATAGTGTTTTCGATCGAATTGAGAAGTACCATTAATGGTACAGTTTAGGGCTAGTCCAGCCTTGATGGCCAATTCCACCGCTTGTCGATTGAGAACCGGCAATGCTCCCGGCAGCCCCATGCAAACCGGACATACCTGGCTATTGGGCTCACCGCCAAATTCGGTATTACAGCCGCAAAACACTTTGGATTCAGTCAAAAGCTCAGCATGGATTTCCAGTCCAATGATGACTTCCCAATCAGCCATTAGCCTTCACCTCCTTCTGAGGCAGCCTTCGTTCTGAGGCAGTTTGCTGCTCATACAGATGACCTACCTTGAGCACCGTTGCTTCGTCAAAGGGTTTGCCCATAATCTGCATGCCTAAGGGCAACCCGCCTTCAGTATATCCGCAGGGTACAGACAGAGCCGGTATCCCCGCGAGATTAGCCAGGCTTGTGTACACATCAGACTTATACATTATCACTGGTCGATCCAACTTATGCCCAAGGGTGAAAGCTGGAGTAGGGGTAGTAGGCGATAGGATGACGTCACACCGGCCAAACGCCTGCTGAAAATCTTCCCTGATCTTAGTTCGTACCTTCTGTGCCTTGACAAAATATGTGGTGTAATTGTCTTCCTGCAAGATCGCAGTCCCCACCAAAATCCGACGCTTGGCCTCAATGCCCAGCTGCCCTCGGGTCTTCATAAACATGGACGTTGTATCTTTGGCTTCTCCATACCTTTTGCCTAACCGCACTCCATCGAAACATGCTAGACTGGAACTGATCTCCGCCGAGGCTATCAAATAAAAACTAGCCATGGCGTATTCGGCATGGGGTAAAGAGATCGCTTCCACCCGAGCCCCTAGAGATTCCAGGACATTGGCCACCCCAAAGATTGCCTCCTTGGCTTCGGGATCAAGCTCATTATCTAAGAGTTCTTTGGGTAGCCCCACCACAAGACCGGTGATATCCTCGCTCAGGACTGCCTCATAGTTGGGTAGTTCCTTTTGCACAGATGTCGGATCCTTTCCATCCCAGCCGGCGATGGCCTGAAGAACCAAGGCCGCATCCCTCACATCCCTCGTCAAAGGCCCTACATGGTCTAGAGAAGGAGCCGCAGGAATTAGACCATACCGAGAAACGAGACCGTATGTGGGCTTAAGGCCCACAATACCGCAAAAAGCCGCCGGTTGTCGAATTGATCCTCCGGTATCTGAGCCTAGAGCCGCTATGGCCTCGCCAGCGGCTACTGCCGCTGCCGAACCTCCACTGGAGCCGCCGGGCACCCTGGATCGATCCCAAGGATTGCGTGTTACATGGAATTGAGAGTTTTCTGTAGAGGAACCTAAGGCGAACTCATCAAGATTCGTCTTGCCTACAATCACCACTCCGGCCTCTTTGAGCTTGGTCACTACCGTAGCATCAAAGGGTGGCACATAGTCATCCAAAATCCGTGAAGCGCAAGTAGTCTTGAGCCCTGCTGTAGAAATATTATCCTTAATGGCTATGGGTATTCCACATAGGTCCGGGGCATTGCCTTCTTTTAGCAGAGCATCAGCCCGTTTCGCCTGGACCAAAGCCTCACTCCGGCAGAGGGTAACATAGGCTTCAATATCCCCTTCTACCTTGTCTATCTGATCAAACACAGAAATGACAACTTCCTCAGCGCTGACTTCTCTAGCCCGCAGCAAGGTTCTCAGTTGACTAATAGTCATACTAGAAAACATCACAAATACCGCCTCCTATCACCAGCTGCTTCCCGATTCATGACTCATACTCTTCCTCGATGATCCGAGGCACCCGGAAATAGCCGTCCACTATATCAGGGCCATTGGCCAGTGCGTCTTTCACAGCCAGCGATGGTAGGATCTCATCTTCCCGCAACACACCGGATCCCGTGATGGGATAGATAGTAGGCTCCACGTCTTCCGTATCTACCGTCTCTAGACTGTGAACCATGTCGAGAATGCTGGAAATCTGCTGTGGGAGTATCTTCTTCTCCTCTTCCGTAAGATACAGTCGGGCTATAAGAGCCAGCTCTTCCATTTCCTTCAATGAGAGTTCCATATATTTTATCCCTCCAATAAACCATCCAGATCGGCCTCTGCCAAAATGGGAATTTTCATCTCCATAGCCTTAGCATATTTCGAGCCTGGGTTGGCCCCGGCTATCACATAGTCGGTCTTGCCAGTAACTGAATTTGTTACTTTCCCGCCTAAAGAGCGCACTAGTTCTGCAGCCTTTTGCCGGGAGTATCTCTCCAAGGTGCCGGTTAATACTACGGTTTTGCCTTCCAGTAAGCTAGACTCAGCCATAGGCCTAACAGGTGTTTCGGTCATGGTAATGCCAGCTTCCTTAAGGCGCTGAATCACTCGTTGATTCTGCGGTTCTGCCATAAACGTAGTGATGCTATCTGCAATTTTGTCACCAATCTGGGGAATTTGCTGTAGCTCTTCCCGGGAGGTAGCTAAAAGCCTATCCATGGTGCCAAAATGGGCGGCCAGCTCCCGGGCGGCAGCTTCACCGACAAGGCGAATGCCCAGGGCATAGACCACACGGGCTAGTGTACGGGACTTACTGGCTTCAATGGCAGCCAATAGATTCTCTGCAGATTTCTTCCCCACCCTGGGCAGTTTCAGCAACTCTTCAGCGGAAAGAACATAAATGTCGGCAGCATCCTTTACCAGACCAGTTTCCACCAATTGGCTGATCAAGGCAGGCCCCAAACCCTCAATATCCATGGCCCCCCGGGAGGCAAAATGCACCAACCCCTCCACTAGTTGGGCCGGGCAGGCCGTACCAATGCAGCGACTCACAGCTTCTCCAGGAAGGCGCTGCACCTCAGCGTTGCACACTGGGCAATGGCTGGGGAAAACAAATATCCTCTCCTGACCGGTACGCTTAGACTCTACCGGCTTAACAATCTCTGGAATAACATCTCCGGCCTTCCGGATGATGACTGTATCCCCGATTCTAACGTCCTTCGCCTTGAGCACATCGGCGTTATGCAAAGTTGCCCTACTCACTGTCGAGCCGGCTACTTCCACCGGTCTAAGCAGTGCTAACGGAGTTAAGGCTCCGGTACGACCTACCTGGATGATGATATCCTCCACTACAGTCGTCGCTTCCTCTGCTGGGAACTTGAAGGCTACAGCCCATCGGGGGCTCTTCCCGGTAGCGCCTAGGCCAGCCTGCGCTGCCAAGCTATCGACCTTGACAACCGCACCATCTATATCATAGGTCAGACCATCCCGTTCAGTCTGCAGCTTTTGACAATACTCCCATACCGCCGCGATATCGCTGCATCTTTCAATCAGGGGATTTACTCGAAAACCTACCTGCCTTAAGTATTCCAGCACTTGCCAATGGGTTGCCAAATCTAGGCCTTCGTAATATCCTAGCGCGTACATGAAAACACTCAACCGCCTACCTGCGGTGATCTGTGGATCTAGCTGTCTCAAAGAGCCGGCAGCGGCATTGCGGGGATTGGCAAAAAGTGGTTCTCCTGCTGCACCCCGCCTTTGGTTTAGCTCATCGAAGGCGCGGCGATCCATATAGGCCTCGCCCCGCACATCCAGGATTGGGGGCACCTCATCTCCCCTCAACCGTAGTGGCACACTGGCAATAGTCCTCAAATTCTGGGTTATATCCTCCCCCCGCTCGCCGTCTCCCCGGGTCGCTCCCCGTACCAACACCCCGTCCTCATACGTTAAGGCCACAGCCAAACCATCGATCTTGGGTTCCACCACATACGTCAAAGATTCACCCTGCCACCGCCGCTGAATCCGGCTGTCGAATTCCCACAGCTCTGCTTGGGTAACAGCGTTATCTAGGCTAAGCAGGGGTACTAGGTGCTCTACCTGACCAAAGGCCGCTAAGGGGGCCCCACCCACCCTCTGAGTAGGGGAGTCGGGAGTGATCAATGCAGGATATACCGCCTCTAGCTCCCGTAAACGGCGCATGAGCCTATCATACTCAGCGTCACTGATCTCAGGGCTGTTTAGAACGTAGTACCGGTAATCATGATGGCGAATCTCTTCCCTTAAAGCGGTAATCTCTTGCCGCGCCCTTTCCAAAACACTTTCCATAGGCAAATCCCCTTTCCGAATGTGCTTGGCCAAGGTGGCGTCACCAAAAAGTCCACCTTTCCAAGGCATCTTTTGCATAGTAGCGGAAGGAGTCGACTATTATTTTACATAGAACCCACCTTAGCCCCACTACGCTAGAGTTCTGTTACCCACCGCGTAAAGGAGTGTAATCGGCAGTATGTATATTGCAAGGCGACAACTCTATAGTATCCTCACTGCTACGGGGGTATTGTTGGCGGCCATTGCCGTGGCACTCTTAAGGTTTCCCGCGGCATATCCCGTATGGATCGCTACTTACTGGGAACCGGAGTTTGAGTATCTATCTGATTATACCAAAGGGCCGGCAATCGGTGCCGCCAGTGCTATTTTGCTGGAAGGCACCACTGGTACAGTCCTATACGCCAAAAATGAGCATGTGCGTCGTCCCCCGGCCAGCACCACCAAGATTCTTACAGGTCTTCTCGCCCTGGAAGAGGGGAATCTCAATGACATAGTTACCATCAGCCAGCGAGCCGCGGGCATCCGTGGTTCTAGTGCCCATATCTCACCTAGACAGCGCATACCTTTGCGCGACCTTCTTTATGGTCTGCTGCTGCCTTCCGGCAACGACGCTGCCGTAGCCATTGCTGAACACTTGGCCGGTTCGGAGACAGCTTTCATCCAAATAATGAACTCCCGAGCCAGAGAACTAGGCGCCATCAACTCCCACTTCACTAATTCCCACGGTCTAGATCATCCTGACCACTATTCCACGGCCTTCGATCTGGCCATGATTACCCGGGTGGCTCTATTGTATCCCACCTTTACCGAAACCGTCGGGCAAAAGCAGCATAGCGCTGATTTCGAGGGTAGTCAGTGGTCATGGCAAAACACAAACCGCCTCTTATTCTCCTTCGAAGGGGCCGAAGGAGTGAAAACCGGCACCACCGGGGGAGCCGGTCACTGCTTGGTAGCAGCAGCTTCCAGAGACGGTAGACGACTCATCAGTGTAGTACTGGGAAGCCGCAACCGCTGGCACGATTCTGCCAACCTACTGGAATACGGATTTAGTGAATTCCACCTCTTGCCCTTGGCCCTAAAGGGCCAGATCTTGGCTCGGGCAGCTATTCAGGGAGGGCTTCATCAGGAAATCGTCTGTATCGCTGCTACTACTCTACACAAAGTAGTACACAATCAGAATGTTGATGATATCCGCTCCCATACAGTGATAGATAAGACTACTGCTCCAATCAAAAAGGGTCAGAGGGTAGGCGAAGTGCATTTTACTCTAAACGACGAGTCAATTGGTCAAGTACCTCTAGTAGCCGCGTATTCTGTGCCCCGGGCCACACCCTTCTATCGTTTCCTCCATGGATTGCGCAGACTGTTTACAGTTTTTCCAAGGGTGTATAAGCGGCAAGAAACCGCTTTACTCCTTGAGATGGAAAAGCGACGGTAATGATTACATCTGCTCCTTGACCGCTACGGGATACTATAGTACCCTCGCCAAAATGGGCATGCCTCACTTTGGCCCCTACCTGCAGCTCGGCTATGGAAGTGTTACCCATAGCTGTGGTCGACTTCTCCTCTTTGGGCGACTTGATCCGCTCTGTGGGAAATGGGATCACTTTGCCCCGGCGATTGCCGCTGGCGCCCAAGCCCGGTGCTTCTCGCCCTAGCTCATCAATATACTCCTCGGGAATTTCTTCAACAAACCGGGAGATAAAATTCCGGCTGGTCGTTCCATATAAGGTGCGTAGCTCGGCACAGGTGAGGTACAGAGTCTCCATGGCCCTGGTTATCCCTACATAGCATAAACGTCTTTCTTCCTCTAGCTCACCGGGCTCCCATAGGGAGCGACTATGGGGGAAAACGCCTTCCTCCATACCTACCAAAAAGACAACGGGAAACTCCAGACCCTTCGCTGCATGTAAAGACATCATCACCACCGCATCGGCGGAATCATCATATAAGTCGACATCGGCCACCAAAGCCACATGCTCCAAGAACCCTGCCAGGTCAGCATCAGGCGTCTCTTCTTCGTACTGCTTAGTAACAGACAGAAACTCCTTCAGGTTCTCGATGCGGCCATCGGCTTCAGGAGTGCGTTCCTTCTCCAGTTCGACTAAATACTGAGTCTCATCCAAAACAGCCTTAGTCAAACGAGTGAGATTGACTTTGCCTACTTTTGCCCTGAGCCCATCGATTAGCTCCTTGAATCTTCTCAAGGCTTTTATGGCTCGTCCACCTAAACCGGGGATGGAATCTAGTTTATCAAGGGCCGCAAAGACGCTGATCTCGTCTTCTAACGCAAAAGCCTCCAAACGACCCAAGGTGACATCACCAATACCCCGCCTAGGGACATTAATCACCCGTCGTAGGCTATAAAGATCATCGGGGTTTTCTAGAACGCGCAAGTAAGCGATGAGATCCTTGATCTCTTTTCTTTCATAGAAACGCAGGCCAGCCACTATAGCATAAGGTATTCCCCGACCCATGAACTCTTCCTCGAAAGTCCTGGATTGGGAGTGGGTCCGGTAGAGAATGGCGAAGTCTTGGTAGTCCCTACCAGCTTGTTTCAATCTTTGGATTTCGCTTGCCACAAACTGCGCTTCCTGCCTCTCATCACTGGCCCTATACAGGAAAACTGGATCGCCACCCTTTTGCTCCGTCCAGAGCGCCTTATCCTTCCGCCCTAGATTATTGACAATCACTTCATTGGCACACCGCAGGATCTTCTCCGTCGACCTGTAGTTCTGCTCTAGCTTGACCACTTTGGCATCTGGGTAATCCTTCTCAAACTCCAGGATGTTGCGGATGTCTGCTCCTCGAAAGCCATAAATACTCTGATCATCATCACCCACCACGCACAGGTTGCGATGCTTGGCTGCCAGGAGATTGATCAAGACATACTGGGCATGGTTAGTATCTTGATACTCATCCACCAAAATGTATCGAAACCTATCCTGGTACCGCTGCAAGACTTCCGGATTTGTACGAAGCAGCTTCACAGTAGCCATGATCAAATCATCAAAATCTAAAGCATTAGCAGCCACCAGTTTGCTTTGGTACTTAGCATAAATACGGGCAATGGTTCTATCCCAGAAATCCCCGGCCTGTCTGGCGCATTCTTCGGGGCTGATGAGTTCGTTTTTAGCCCCACTGATAGCGTTGAGGGCTGTACGGGGCTCAATGCGTCGTGGATCTAGGTCAAGGACCTTAATGGCCTCCTTGACCACGCTCAGTTGATCAAGGGTATCAAATATGACGAAGTTGCGCTCATACCCGATCTTGTCTATTTCCCGTCTCAGGATCTGCACACAGGTAGAGTGGAAAGTAGATACCCACACCTGTTCTCCCAAGGGGCCTACCATCCTAGTCACCCGTTCTTTCAATGCTGCAGCGGCTTTATTGGTAAAGGTAACTGCGAGAATAGAGTAAGGCGGTATGCCCCTTTCTGAGATGAGATGGGCAACCCGGTGGGTCAGAACCCGGGTCTTGCCACTGCCCGCTCCCGCTGTCACTAAAAGCGGGCCATCTCCATGCAAAACTGCTTCCTTTTGTCTATCGTTAAGCGAACTAAGAATATCCAAAACAAGACTCCCTCCGGTCAACCCCACCATGGCTTAGCTCTCATAATGACTATCTAAGATCTCCTGGACTTTAATTCAGCAAATATTGCCCCGGGCTCAGTACCTTTCTCCGCCATCAGAACTAGCGTGTGGTAGTAAAGATCCGCTAACTCATATATTAGCTCATCAATGTCAGGGTTCTTTGCGGCGATAACCACCTCGGTAGCTTCTTCGCCAACCTTCTTGAGGATCTTGTCTAGCCCTTCGGAGAAAAGGTAGGTGGTATACGAACCTTCCGCTGGGCTTTGTTTTCGACTCTCTATCACCCTAAAGAGCTCCTGCAATATTCCCGCCGATCCCTGACCATATACCGATTCTGGATTAAAGGCTGGCTCTTCATCTTTGCTGGAGGCGATGGGTGCTTCGCTAGTACTCATTTCTACCGGGTTGTGAAAACAAGACCGATAGCCCTCATGGCAAGCTCCACTACCTAACTGCTCCACTTTGATCAAAAGAGCATCAAAATCGCAATCTGCAGTAATGCTTTTCACCTCTTGGTAATGGCCAGAGGTTTCCCCCTTCTCCCAAAGCTGTCCACGGCTGCGACTCCAAAACCAGGTCCTGCCTGTCTGGAGTGTTCTATCTAAAGCCTCTCTGTTCATGTATGCCATCATCAGAACCTCGCCGGTCTTATCGTCCTGGATAATGGTGGGAATCAATCCACTCTCGCGAAACTTCAATTCAGACGTATCCACCGCTATTCCCCCTAACTAATCCGGTGGTCAAAGCTGCATGGGAATACCTGCATCGATCAGGTACTCCTTGACTTCTCGTACGGAGTAAACACGGTAATGGAAAACTGATGCCGCCAATATAGCATCCACTTTCCCGAGTAAAAAGGCATCCTTGAAATGCTGAAGCTCACCGGCACCGCCAGACGCTATGATAGGTACAGATACCGCCTTCGCAACTGTCCGATTCAAATCATTATCGTAGCCATCTTTAGTACCATCTCTATCCATACTGGTCAGCAAAATCTCCCCTGCACCTAACTGGCATACCCTTGTGGCCCACGCAACGGCATCGAGACCGGTGCCAACTCGCCCGCCTTGAGCATATACCTCCCAACGATCCTCGCCTCGAGATCCGGGGCACTTCTTGGCATCGATGGCCACTATTACTTTCTCGGACCCAAAGATCTTGGCGGCCTCCTCAATCAAAGCCGGGTTTTCCAAAGCAGCAGTACCAATGGATATCTTACTGGCACCGACCGCAAGAAGTTCCTCTATGTCTTTAATACTGCCAATCCCTCCGCCCACTATAAGAGGTATGCTGATGGCTACTGCAGTCTCCTGGACGCTCTTTGATAGTGCCCTACGGCCTTCTTTGGAAGCGGCAATATCCAGAAAAACAATTTCATCTGCCCCAGCTGCATCATAGAAGACTGCTTGCTCCACTGGGTCTCCCACATCGCGCAATGAGCCAAAGTTGACTCCCTTGACCACCCTACCATCCCGCACATCCAAACAAGGAATAACTCGCTTTACCGACAATCTCTATCCCGTCCTCTTGGCAGTCTCTATGGCTTCCTCCAATGTAAACCGGCCAGTGTACAAAGCTTGCCCGGTGATAACTCCGGAAACCCCCATGTTTGCTAGCTTAGCAATGGCCTTTATATCCCTGAGACTGGCAACGCCTCCACTGGCGATAATATCTATCCCCACAGCAGTCATTCTCAGTAGAGCTTCTAGATTAGGTCCGCTCAGCATCCCATCCCGTGCGATATCTGTAAATATAATCTCCCTTACTCCACGGGCCGCCATCTGATGGCCAAGCTCTAGGGCATCCATCTCGGTACTATCCACCCAGCCCCTTACCGCCACTCTACCTTCCCTGGCGTCTATACCGGCAATGATCTGCCCAGGATAGCGTAGGCAAGCCTCTTCCACCAAAGCTGGGTTCTCGCAAGCTGCCGTACCCAAGATCACATATTGAACTCCCGTGGACAAAATCAGCTCAATAGTCTCCATATCCCGGATACCACCACCCACCTCTATGGGAATGTCTATTGCTTTGGCTATAGACTTAATCGCCTTCAAATTGGCAGGTTGTCCATGAAAAGCCCCATCTAGATCCACCATATGGAGTCTTTCTGCCCCGGCCTTTTGAAAACCTAAAGCCACCTCCGTTGGTGTATGGGAATAAACAGTTTCCCGATGACTTTGCCCTTGGACCAACTGTACGCAACGTCCTTTTCTTAGATCAATGGCCGGTATCACCTTTAGCGTCATTTTCCCTCTCCTTAAGGTAAATCTTCTAGCCTAGCTGCCCCTTGGTGGATAAAACCCCTTCTATTCGGCTATCAGGCCGAGATGCTTGATCTAAAGCCCGAGCTACTGCCTTAAAGGCAGCCTCCAACAGATGATGCATATTGGCCCCTGCCAGTTCCCTAACATGCAGGGTAATACCACTGTTAAAGGCCAATGCCCGGAAAAACTCTTCCGCCAAGACCGTGGGGAAAACGCCCAACTCTTCATAGGTAAGCTCCCAGTCTAAAGCAAGGTAAGGACGGCCACTAATATCAACTGCGGCCATGACCAA
>JAAYRF010000109.1 GCA_012518905.1 Bacillota bacterium
GTTGCCAGGGGTAAAGTGCCCCCCATATATGTGAGCAGTAATGTTGGTGTTGGCGATCAGGTTTCATCTCATTGGGTAGCAGCATTCAAAGATAGGATAAAACATCTATAAATCAAGCGAGGAAACGAACTCAGGTTTCGTAGTAAATCAGGGTAATAATTTTGGTGTTTAAAAATATTATGGAGGTGCGAACCGCATGACTAAGAAGAGCCAATTTTTTTCAGATATGCCCGAAGATCTGTATTTTGGCCCGGTTTTCGATGAGGAAGAAGTTGAAGCCGTAAGCCAAGTGATACGGTCGCTGAGAATAACTCAGCTGACTAGCAATGTTGTTAAGGAGTTCGAAGAAGCTTTTGCCGATTATGTAGGTGCGAAAGAAGCCATCGCCCTCAACTCCGGTACTGCTTCATTGCAGACGGCCTTGGCTGCTTTAGGCGTTGGACCTGGTGACGAGGTAATTGTACCGGCTTTCACGTTTATAGGAACAGTTGGGCCTGTCATGCAACAGCACGCAACCCCGGTATTTGCCGATATTGATCCAGAGACATTCTGTTTGTCTGTTGAAGATGTCGCCCGCAAAATAACACCGAAGACGAAGGCCATTATGCCAGTCGACCTTTTTGGTCATCCAGCTGATCTTGATCCCATTCGAGAATTGGCAGAAAAGCATGGTTTGGCGATGGTGGAAGATGCTTGTCAATCCCACGGTGCAAAGTATAAAGATGTGCGCCTGGGCAGTCTTGCGAAGGTTACTTGTTTCAGTTTCCAGGAGACTAAGAACATGACCACCGGTGAGGGTGGAATGATTACGACAGATGATCCTAAGCTGGCCGCAGTCTGCCGCCAGATTCGTCACCAGGGCGAGGAGACTTGGGGAGTCATCAGGCGTGTTGGATACAACTACAGGATGACAGCCTTGCAGGCCGCTATCGGTAAGGTACAACTGAAGAAGCTCGATAAGTTTAATGACATCCGAAGACAGAATGCAGCTATCTATACTGAGGCACTGTCTAATCTGGAGCTGCAGCTGCCGGTAGAAAAGCCTTACGCATGGAGTGTTTTCCATGTCTATTCTGTGCTCATACCTACGAGACTTGCTAGCCAAAGAGATGAAATAGTGAACGCTCTCTTAAAGAAGCGGGTTCCGGCAGCAGTCGCCTATCCCAGCCCATTATATACCAGCCCTGTATTTGAGCACTTAACGGGTCCTTTCGATTGCCCGGTAGCAGAAGATGTCTCCAGCAGAGTTATCACGTTGCCTACCGCCCAATCGATATCTAAGCCCATAGCAGAGAGAATCGGAGCAATCACGCGGGACGTTCTAGAATCGTATCTTGCCTGATGACGCAGAAGGCAGCAGCCACCATTAATTTGCACAGCATCCCATCACGTGCGTTTTTGCTCACAAACACTTCGGACAAGAAGTGACAATGACCAAGATCAAGGCTAGGCGACGGTTTTGGCTGAACAGACATAAAAGGAGCGAGACCAATGCATATAGGTTTCGGTAAAACAGATATTACCCCAAAGCTTGGAGTTGAGCTCTCTGGGTACGGCTATTACCTGGATCGGCGGGCTGCGGCGATCCTCGATCCTTTGTATGCCAGGGCGGTGGCGCTCAAAGATGATGAGCGGACCTTACTGGTTGTCAATTGTGATCTCATCGGTTTGCCTAGCTCCATGGTGGAAGCTATCAAGTCAGCTTGGCAGAAAGAGTTCGGGCTAGATAGCCAAGATGCGCTACTGCTTTCCATTCACACTCACTCCGGCCCGGCTACCGGCGTCTTGCGGGGCTGTGGGGAGCTAGATGCTCAGTATGCAAGCGACCTTACGAAAAGGATCATCGGGGCCGGAAGGGAAGCCCTTGGAAATTTGGTCGCGGTAACCGGGATTTCATCCTTTAAGGGCACTGCCAGCGGTATAGCCTGGAATCGGGTCTTTGATGAGCAGGGACCAGTAGATGATGGTGTATATGGTCTTATCTTTGAGCGGGAAGGCTTAAGACCTCTTTCCCTTGTTAGTTTTGCCTGCCATCCGGTAACTTTGGGCCGCAATGAGGAAGTCTCTGCCGATTATCCCGGTAGGGTGGTTCAGCACCTGGATGAGATGGGCTATGAATCTATCTTCCTATGTGGGTGCTCAGGCGATATTGACCCCGCGATCAATGCGAGGAGCTGGGGAACTGGTACAGAGGCCACTATCGATGACTACGGTAGGCGTATTGCTGAGGCAGCCACGGAAGCTATGAAAAAGGCAGAACCTATGCAGAATGTGACTCTCGACAGCTTCGAATTGGCAGTGGAGCTGCCTTTGCAACCCTTGACGGAAGATGTGATCCGTAAGGAAATGGAAGAGGCCGAGGCTGCGAGGGAAGAAGACCCAGCCTACGCCCGGGTGATTGAAGAATGGGTACGTGCCATGGAAAGTCAAAAGCAGGGGACAGAGACAGCCACTATCCAAGTGCTCCGGATAGGAAAGACCATCTTGGTTGGTTTTCCCGGCGAAACCTTCACCAAGCTAGGCCTGATCATCAAGGAGGCTCTACCGGGCTGGCAGGTCATGACCCTGGGTAATGCCAACTGGGTCATGCGCTACATTCCGGTAAAGGAAGACATAGAAGCCAAAAACTATGCTGCTTATGATTCCTGTCGGGTGTATGACAGGCTGCCATTACAGCCAGGGGCAGGAGAGCATTTGGCTGAAACTGCTTTGGCTGCAATCAAAGAGTGCTTTGCCATAGAGCAAAGGCAACGGTAGCTCACTAGGGGAGTCTATAGCCTTTTGAAATAGAGGCGATGATAATGTAGCGTCCCAGGCTTGGTTTGCGGAGATGTAAGGAGGTGCTGCCGTGGCAGAGTTAATACTAGGTATAGACGGAGGAGGCACTACGACTAAGTGCGTTGCCTGCAACCTCAAGGGGGAAATAGTCGGTCAAGCTACAGCCGGGCCTTCTAATCATCAGACTATTCCCTGGGAAAGGGTAGCCAAATCGCTAACGGAAGCCATTGATGAAAGCCTCGGGGAATACAGTAAGGAAGATGTTGTTTCCATTTGTGGCGGGATGGCGGGAGTAGATTGGCCAGGATCAGAAACACCGGTTCTAGAGCTTTTTCAGAGGTTGTTTCCCCAGGCGGAAGCTGCTGCTGTGCCCGATGTAGCCATTGCTCTTCATGCAGTAATCGAGAAACTCCCAGGCGTCATCGTCATCAGTGGGACCGGGGCCATGGGATATGGCGAGGATGCAGAAGGTAACGAGTATCGGGCCAGTGGTTGGGGGTATCTCTTGGGAGACGAGGGTAGTGGCTATGATATCGGAAGAAGGGGACTACAGGCTGCCACCCAAGCCTTTGATGGCCGGGGTCTTGAAACGAAGCTGGTAGAATACGCATGTGAGTACTTTGAGGTGGACGGTCTCCGGGATATCCTGGACATTGTCTATGGTGGAGGCTGGTCGCCGGATGTAATGGGTGATTTTACACCATATGTGGTCAAAGCTGCTGCTGCCGATGATGAAGTCAGTTGCCGTATCTTAA
>JAAYRF010000110.1 GCA_012518905.1 Bacillota bacterium
CCACTATCCAGCCTTGCCTGGTATAGAGCTAAGACCCGGCGAGTAATCTCTTCCACTAGAGCCTTTTCATCCAAGTTAATCCCCCATTTCTTTCTGGACAGAGGCCCCAACCATGATTACCAGATCTGTGATCAACGAATCCAGACCCAGCCTGCAGCTTCTACTGAAGCCGTGTAGCCGGCGATCACTCAATCAACTATACCCATAATCAAAGTCTTAATAGGGGCTCTATCCAGCTGAAATACGTTCTGGGCAACGCCGGGCGCACCGCCGGCGATGACAATATCGCCGATACCGGCGCCTACGTAATCCACCGCTATCTCGTAATCACCTTCATCGCCATAAATAGGGCCAATTAAGAGCATAGGCTTGCCATCATAGGCAGGATGTTTTATTGTGCACACTATGGGGCCTAAGACTTTAGCTAGATACACCTTCGTCAGCTCCTTGTAGGATACTAGCGGTGGCTGCATCGATCAATCCTACAATACTGGCATCAACGGGGATCTGGGGGCCCGGAAAAGCTTGGGTAGCATCGGCGCTAAAGACCACAGTAACAATCTGACCGACACCCGCCTGACCTACTGCATCCGCGGCAATATACATCGCGCCCCTAGGTTCGAGCCGCTGAGTTAAGGGCTGTACCACCATAAGCTTCACACCTTCTAGATTGGCATCTTTGGCAGTACAAACCACATTGCCTACCACTCGACCGAATCTCACGATAGCCCTCCCCACCGTCCCATGCCCTGGCCAAAAGAGCCAAGGCGCAAGCTAGTTTTCTCTCTTCCGATCATAGATAGTACGGCCTTCGACTTCTACCACATCAATAATCCCCACAATAGCCATGTCTACCGGCGATGATGCTGTTTGGTCTGTCTGTCGAGCAGAGCTGCCTCCTACGATCATCACCATATCACCGCTGCCGGCTCCCACGGTATCTGCAGCCACCAAAGGCTTGCCACTTTCCGTGCCGGTACCAATATCTATAGGTTGGACTAGTTGCAGCTTTAGTCCAACCAGTTTGGGATCCTTTTGTGTAGCTACCACAGTACCTACTACCCTGGCCATTTGCACCGGTATCGCCTTCTTTCTATTTTTGTTGCCAGTGAGCTAAAAGCCTTGGATGGGGTGAGGCCAAAAGCACCGCACTAACTATGTCCGATGGATTCAGACTCCCTTGGACATAATCTAACGCCGATTTCACCGCATCCACTGAGCCGGCTAAGATAATGAGGGCTTTACCGGCCATACCACCGGTCAGCCGCAACTCCACTAACTCTACCGCCACTGATTTGACTGCTCCATCGGCAGCCAAAACGGCCGGAGCCACTCCTATGGTCTCTACTATGCCTATAGCGGTGTCCCTGGGTATCTCCTTGAACTCAACCATAGCCTCGAGAACTCGATGGTCGATATTAGCCAACATGCCGTGGGATAGAACTCCTTGCATGTTGAGCTTCTCAACCATTTCCATGGCCACTTGTACATCAGCCGTATCACCCAAGATAACCATAAGAAAACCACCGGGGCAAATGGTGCCGGCCTGCAGGATTCGCACGCTCGTATGCTTACTTACCTCATTGGTAATCAGATAACCGGGGGCTATTTGGCCTAGCTCCAAGAGGCCTACTGCTTTACCCATGGCTCTTTTGCCTCACAATTTCATAAGTATCCCTGGCTATGACAAGCTCTTCATTGGTGGGAATCACCAGTATCTCAACCCTAGATTGAGGCTGGGCAATGCTCTTTTCCGGTGAATCAGAGCGATTTGCCTCCTGATCTAAGTAAATCCCCAGAAACTCTAGGCCACTGCAGATTCTCTCCCTCACCGCGGGGGATTTCTCACCTACACCTCCCGAGAAAACAAGAACATCAAGTCCTCCCATGGCCGCAGCATAGGCCCCTACATACTTTTTAGTGCGATAGGTAAAAGCATCTATGGCAAGCTCTGCCCTGGCGTCACCTGCCTTGGCCGCGGCAAAAACTTCCCTTAGATCACTGCTCACACCGGAAATCCCAAGCCATCCACTTTCCCTGTTAAGGACGCGGTCCATCTCATCAGGTCCCAGACCTTCCCGCCGCATCAGGTACGTAACCACCAATGGGTCCAGGTCACCGCATCTGGTAGATTGAACTAGACCTTCCGTGGGGGTCAGGCCAGTACTCACATCAATGGAGCGCCCCTCTTTAAACGCGCAAGCAGTAGTCCCACTACCAAGCATCAGATTAACGATCCTTAGCTCTTCCAGAGGCCTTTCCAAGAGCTCCCCCGCCCGTTGAGTCATATACCGGAAGGTAATGCCATGAAAGCCATACCGCCTAACTCGGTACTGCTCATAGTACTCATAGGGGATAGCGTAGATATAGGCATAGGGCGGCACGGTCTGATGCAAGCTGCTATCAAACACTGCCACCATAGGAACCTCCGGCATCAAACGTTGGCAAACTTCAATACCTTCTACATTGGGTGGATTGTGGAGTGGAGCTAGGTCGTAAAACTCCTTTAGTACCGATATCACTTCATCCGTTATTAAGAGCGAACCGATGCATTTCTCTCCCCCGTGGACCACTCGATGACCCACAGCATCGATCTCTTTGAATGAAGGGATAATCCCGCCATTGTCATCGGTCAATGCCTCCAGGGCCAACCGGATAGCTTGACCGTGATCCGCCACTGGCAGTACTTGCTTTACAGGTTTCTTACCTGGGATCTCCAGCTCTAGCTCGCCGTCTTCTCTGCCAATGCGCTCTACACTGCCTTTTGCTAAGACCTTTTCGGCCGGCATCTCGATGAGCTGATACTTCACCGATGAACCGCCACAATTGAGAACTAAAGTGAGCATATGTCCCTCCTACGTATCTACAAGACCGCCCTCCAAGTCTCCATATCCGGCGAAGGGATTATTGTCTGCCGGGATAAACTACCCGGTTCCAGCTGCCCCTCCACGGCTTCCAACGCTACTTCCACTGCTCCAACACTTCCAGTCAAGTATACGTGGGCCTTACCGGCGAGTCCCCTGGCCATATGTAGATTGGCTAAAGTTACAGCCCCAGCCTTACAAGCAGTATCAGCAGCCACCAAGGCAGAGCTAGCCGTAAAAGTCTCAATAATACCCAAAGCACCAAGCCGCTCCAGCTCTACCGGCCAAACATCTCGTACAGCCGCCAACAGACCGGGATGAGGATTGCCCAAAAAGAAATCGTCGATATAGGTGAGATTGTTTTCTCTAGCCCTTTGGAGTGCACCCCGGACCGCGGCGATCTCCCCAGTAACTGCTGCAAGGAGCTTGCCGGGGCATAGTATTCGGAGGAATATAAGTTCTACGGGAAAACCCTTAAGTAACCTATCAAGGGTTGCAAGACCCCAGCCTATGCTTTTGAACTCCATCATGGCTAAAGCCTTTGCCTCATCCACCTTCGCCACCCCGCCTAATTGTAATTATCCGATCACTGACGGAAGACACAATCCCCTCGATGCTGCTATGTACTGCAGCACCCAACAGGCCGTCCGGCACTTGGGCCACCATAGAGCCCAAACTAACGGGATCACCCACCCGAACTATCGGTTGCGCCGTCACCCCCACGTGCTGCTTCAGAGGTATCTCTACACTAGTAGGAGCCGGGAGCGAATCCCGTAAAGGGGCAGGCTTCACCCATCTAGCCAAGTCCAATCGGTAAACCAACCTGGAAGTGGGCACCCGGCCCCTAGGCCAGCTGTCTCTTGCTTGATCTAGCCCTGTGAAAGAAGGTTTGCCCAGACCCTCGGCCAAAAGCCAAGCCTTTACCCTCCTATTTACTTGTCTGGGGGATAATCCCATAAAACAGGCATAGTTATCACAGATACCGCATTCGCTACATAGGAAGGCGCTAAGAGCTATCTCTCCCTGGGGCCTGCCCTGGGCCATTCCCCGCATGATGCGATGGGGCCAAAGGGGGTGACCTAACATGTGACGAGGGCAAAGATCTGTACATTTGGTGCACTGACTACAAACACTATAAGCTCGCCGCAGATTGGCTCCTTGGCTTTGGAGTCCGGTAACAATTATATGGTCCTTAGGCAGCACCACAAGGCCCTTTGTTGTCTTAGTAACAGGCTGCCTAAGATCGTGAATCAAATGGCCCATCATGGGGCCACCTTCAATTACGGCAAAATCATCGGGGGCCGGCAGCGGTCTTGCTAAAGCGAGGATATCTCCGACAGCGGTGCCTATCGGCGCCAAAGTGGTAAAAGGCTCTGCCACTGCTCCATGCACCGTCAGGTAGGTAGCTGTAACTGGTTCGCCTGCCAAGGCCCTGGCAATGTTATAGAGCGTCTCAATGTTGATGACCACCGCCCCCACCTGAAGAGGGAGCCCTCCGGGGGGTACTATCCTGCCTAGAACCTCGTGCACCAAGATCTGTTCATCCCCGATGGGATAGACATCGGGAAGAGATATAATCTTAGGCCAAGACCGAATGGCTGCCACCTGTCTAAGCTTTTCTACCAAGGGTTTGTGCTTAGCCTTCACAGCCAAATAGGCACACTCGGCACCCACCGCTTCCTGAGCCGCTTCGAGCCCCGTCAAGACGTCCTCCAAATGGTAGGTGAGGAGCTGGCCGTCCACCTCTAAAAGAGGCTCACATTCAGCTCCATTGGCGATAATGGCATCGGCTTTGGAGGCTAACTTGACATGGGTGGGAAAGCCAGCACCTCCGGCTCCCACTATTCCCGCTGCTTGCACCGGGGCAAGCAGAGCCTTTTGCCTCTGTTTTCTACCCAAGACCTTTCTCCCCTAACCTACCTGCCCCCAGTTCGTGTCAAGCGAAGGTCAACCCACCGGCCATGGTAAGATTCTGCTGCCGGGTAAAGGTCCGGGGCACGCAGATACCCTCCCCTGTGGGGCTAGCAATTGTGTGGGCGAAGTTGCCAGTACCGTCGATTCCCAAAGAACCATAGGAGGGCCCGTTAACCATCACAATGGTGGTCTCCATGGTCTTGGCAAATAGCGAAATCCGCTCCACATCCCGGGAATGGATGATGGCGGTATGACCAAAACCTTGCTCACTGTCGTAGGCAAGCCGCAGGCCAGTGGTAAAATCCTTTACCTTCACTATGGGTAACACCGGCAGCATTTGTTCGATCTTGACCAACGGATGGTCATGAGCCACCGGCATGATGGCGCCCTCGGTTCCCGGCGGTGGATTAATACCCGCTGCTTTAAGAATCGCTGCCCCGTCTTTGCCTACCCAATCACCCACCACACGACCGTCTTTAACCACCAGCTGAGTTACTCTGTCTGCTTCTTTACCAAGCAAGAGATAGGCGCCGTGCCTTTGCATTTCGCTCTGTAGCTGCGCCGCGATGCTCTCCACAGCAAAGACAGTCTTCTCTGCGATGCACAAGACGTTATTGTCAAACCAAGCACCCTTTAGAATATCCTGGGCTGCCTTGGCAATATCGGCTGTCTCATCGACTACTACCGGCGGATTGGCTGCTCCGGCCGCCACCGCCTTTTTACCGCAACTAAGGGCAGCATTCACAACGCCTGGCCCACCGGCAGCAGTCACCATAGCCACCAAAGGATGTCGGCACGCTTCGTTAACTATATCCAAGGTGGCCTGGTTTACAGCCACTAGGCAGTTGGGCGGTCCCCCTGCAGCCACAATGGCTCGATTGAGGACTCGAATGGCCTCTCGGCTACAGCCTTGTGCACGAGGATGGGGGCAGAAGAAAACCGTATTACCCCCTGCCAGCATAATGATGGCGTGGTTAGTCACAAAGGGCGTAGGGTGAGTAGTGGGCGTAATGGAAACGATAAGACCATAAGGTATCCGCTGAGTGATGGTGATCCCGTCATCCCCGCCCTGGATATCTCGGCTCAGGTCTTCTATACCTGGAGATAGGCGGGCAGCGTTGATGTTTTTTTCCACCTTATGCTCATAGCGCCCTAGGCCTGTCTCTTCCACAGTCATCCTGGCAAACCGCTCGGCGTTTGCCACTGCCGCCTCTCGAATGGCATCAATGATCTTCTGCCGAGCAGCCAGTGGCATAGCTACCAGTTGTCGCTGGGCGGCAGCCGCGGCCCGTGCCGCGTCATCGACCTTCTCGAAGATGCCGTCTTGGCCAACCCTTTCCGTGGGCTTGCCGTCAGCCTGGCCTAGCTGTCGGAGCACTTCTTCCACTATAATAGCGATACGCTTTTCGTCAACCTGCATAGACTGCTGCGGCGCCCCTCCTCACCCAACCTAACATATAGTAGGGTAAGGGGGACGTAGCTTCCCCCCTTCCAGCGATCCTTTGCTCTTTACTCCATCTGGGGGAGCATTGCCCGCTCCACATCAGCATGGGGACGGGGAATAATGTGGGCTGCTATAACTTCTGATACTTTGCCGGCGGCGGCCGCTCCAGCATCGACTGCTGCCCGGATAGCCCCAACGTCGCCCCTGACCATCACACAAATGTAACCTGAACCGATCTTCTCATATCCCACCAGCTGCACGTTGGCGGCCTTCACCATGGCGTCAGCCGCTTCGATAGCACCTACTAGTCCCCTGGTTTCGATCAAACCTAAAGCTTCTCCCATCATCGATACTCCCTTCTTGTTGGCTACCTATTTGTTACTGGAAGGCAGCAAAATTGCTGCCTTAACTGCGGTGCTCTTTGAGTACTTCCTTGACTACCTGGGTAATAATCTCCTTGAGAGCTTTTTCATCTATCCGGCTGTTAGCACCCGCCGGCGATGCCCCACCTTGCTGCCTGGCAGTAGGTGTCTCACACAAGGCCGGATGGCTGCCGGTCATGCCTAGGTTTCGTCTGACTTCCAAGAGTCTTTCTACATTCTCAGGACTGATCTCTCGCTCCCCACCCAAGAGCCGGGCAAATAGGCTGATCTTAGCGCCCATCTCCAATGTCTCCATCTTAAAAAGAGCATTGTAGACATCGGTTCCCACAGTCAACGCTCCATGGTTTTGCAGAAGAAACGCATCATGGCACGGCAAGTAAGGCAAAATAGCTTCGGGAATCTCCTCAGTGGAAGGGGTGCCGTATTGAGTCAAAGGCACCCATCCCAGGTTGATTACCACCTCTGGCATGATGGGCTTTTCCAAGGCAAAACCTGCTACAGCAAAGGCTGTGGCGTAAGGAGGATGGGCATGGACTACAGATTTGACATCCTCCCTACTTCTGTATACGGCTAGATGCATCTTCAGCTCTGATGAAGGTCGCCAGCTTCCGCTAATGACCTTGCCATCCATATCCGTGGCAACAATCATGTCTGGAGTCATAAATCCTTTGCTTACTCCGGTGGGTGTGGTTAAAACCAAATTCTCACTGGCACGAATACTGATGTTTCCATCATTGGCAGCGACAAAGCCGCTGTTATATATCCGACGGCCAACCTCAATAATGTCCCGTTTTAACTGAAACTCTGATACCACTTTGCAGCCCCTTTCGAAACAGGCCAAATCTGTGTTTAGTTGGGATCTGGTTTGTTTGTTTGATATTTTCGCCTACTTAGCACCACATTCCTGCACTCAATGGGAAATAATTCGCGGCACTGGCAATTCTCACCGTGTATCCAAACAAGCCAACCTCCATACAATGGTAAAGGGTAGTAGTTCAACACTGGGAGGATTATCAATGGAGATCTGTCGCTACGCCGAACCGGTCAAAACTGCCGATCATAGTTGTATCTATTATTGTGGCCTTTACGGGTATGAAATGGGTCTTGATTTGGGGCATTGGTGTGAAGGGTGCAACGAGTATACCACTGAACTCAGCGGAGATGGTCACCGGGTCAAACATAGGCGACAAGTGCCTTGCGCGGTATGTCGCTTTAACTCAACCTGTAGATTTAAGCGCCAAAGCCAAAGGACTTGTCCGTACTTTAGCCAAAAATGAGAGGCAGCAGCGAAGGATCCAGAAGTACAGGCAACATGCCTACACTGCTAATCTTCGCCCACTACTTGTACTTCCAGCTCCAGCTCTACTTTAAACTTGTTCCAGACCGTATCTTTGACAAGCTCAATCAATTTGAGGATCTCCCCGGCAGTGGCTTGGCCTCGATTGATAACAAAGCCACAGTGCAGCTCCGATACCTGGGCATCACCTATGGATGCACCCCGTAGGCCTGCATCTTCAATGAGTTTGCCAGCGTAGTAGCCCGGAGGCCGCTTAAAGGTGCTGCCCGCGCTAGCAAAACTCAGTGGTTGTTTCTCCCGGCGCCTCTTGTTTAGATCCGCCATGATCACTTTGATAGTATCTTTGTCACCAATCTGCAGCTGTAGCAGAGCTTCCAGTGCTATGTACCTGTCTTGCTTCACTTTACTAGTTCTATACCCCAACTTTAGCTCTTCCAAATCCATAACGCTGATTCGGCCGGTCAGATCGCAAGCAGTTACTCTACGGATTACATCCTTCATCTCACCGCCATAAGCCCCGGCATTCATGGCCACTGCTCCCCCTAGGCTCCCTGGGATGCCCGAGGCAAACTCCAAACCGCTAAGGCCAGCTTGCCAAGCTATATGGGCCAATCTCGCCAAGGAGATCCCAGCCTGTGCCCGCAGCCAAACTCCATCTACCGAAGCTTTGCTAAGGTTATCTCCTACCTTGATCACAACACCCCGAATACCGCCATCCCGCACCAAAAGGTTCGAACCATTGCCCATGACATAGACAGGCACATCCTGCTCTTTCAGAAGCTGGAGTGCCTGGGTAGTCTCTGCCACCGTTGCCGGAAGTAACATTATATCTGCGGGCCCCCCAACCCGGAAGGATGTATGAGCACTCATGGGCTCATCCATAAGGAGCCTGAGCGTTGGCATGGCCCTTCGTATCTCGTCAGCTAGTTGGACTTTCTGCAACCTTACCCCTCCAGTTACTTCGATACTTCCTTAGCTACCCCCCAATCATAGGTTTCCTTAGATAGCTTGAGGAGTAAGTGAGTATCTGTTCGCACAATCCCCGGTATATCTTCTAGTGTTCCCACCAAAAAGTCTAGTAATTGCTCATTAGACTCTTGAACAACTTCGATAATCAGATCGTATTTGCCCGTGGCCAAGGCCAAATAGCGGACACTATTCATGGCGGATAAAACACTGACTACTTCGTCGATTCGCTGTCTCTCTACCTTCATCCCAATCATAGCTACCGTGGCGAAGCCTATGCGGGTGGGATCGATAACCGCAGCTACTTTAAGAACTCCGCTCTGCAAAAGGGCCGTCACCCGACGTCGGACGGTGCTTTCCGTGATACCTAAGGCATCGGCAATGGTAACAAAGGTCATTCGACCATCCTGCTGTAGATAGCGAATGATATCCCAGTCCACTCCATCGAGCTCATCTGCTTCCTCGGCTTTGGGCTTAGAAAAAGCCATTTTGCTCGACCATGGCGACCATTGGTAAGACTGCTTGCAGGTCCTTAGTACCATGGATGTCTCCATCTCTGTCAATCCTTGGATGGAACCAAGACCCTTTGTAAGAAAAGTTATCAGCTCTCCCTGGGACGGCACCCTGACAATGGCTAGAATATCTGACGCTCCCGTCGTATAAGCGACATAATAGGTCTCTTGCAGAGCTTTAATTCGGTCCACCACCTCGGTTAGTCTGCCCCGCTCCACCCTAAGCCACACTACAGCCACAGTATCCATACCAATAGCCACCGGATCAACCACCCCGATAATCCGCACCACCCTTCGGCTTTCCAAGCGGCGCATGCGTTTGCGGATGGTGCCTTCCGCCACATCACAGAGCTCGGCTAGGGCTGTGTACGAACTGCGCCCATCTGTCTGAAGATGAGCAAGGATTTTTGCTTCCAGCGGATCCAATCTATCTATAGTAGACACAATATAACCGAAACCCCTTTCGCCAATAACCTAGGGAATCTATAGAGACCTCTTTCTGTTTGAAGATATTACCCATTCACCCAAAGAACTCCTCCCGAACAAGAGCTAGGAACGGATTCAAGGGTGGATTTCTCCGTTTCTTCAAGACCTTGTCACAGTTTGATCACATTTTTCCCATATGATTAAACCAAGAAAACAGACTAATCCCCGGATAGGTTGCATAATCAGCATGAGTGTACCTGGCTCCCAGACCTATCTTGCCCCAGGGGATAAACCAGGAGGGATGCCAAAAAGAGAGCCCGTGTCAACTACCTAGTATATGGCATGGGAAACAAAGATTAGCAGAAGCCCACAGATTACTACGGTGACCCGGCAGACTTGGCCGGGTCTTGCCGTCTGTACTTTGGGGCCTGAGGCAGGCAGTCGCTCTGCTTCAGGAAAGCTTCCAATCCCGCCCTAATAGCTTCAGCTTGTCTAGTTAACCATATATCATCTAGCATCCGCTTCTGATCATCCGGATTGGAGATAAACCCAAGTTCCACCAACACCGCTGGAGTGTTGGTGTTTCTAAGTACGTAAAAATTAGCTGATCGCGCCTGCCGCTGGGTCTCCTGCAACAGATTCAGCTCTTTTTGAATTAATTCAGCCAATAGCCGTCCTGAGATCTCCCCTTCTTGGTAATACACAATAGCCCCTCGACGCCATGTATCTCGATGCCAGTTCACATGAATGCTAATGAGACTGCAGGGCTGCACTCGCCCCACCAGCTTTACCCTTCCTTTGAGATCCCGCTGGTATCTGCTGCCCCCTGGAGGCACAAACTCGGTCACATCGCTATCATCAGTACGGGTCATGATCACCTGGTATTGATGCCTCTCCAAGACCTTGCGCAATATGTGTCCCATCCGGAGATTGACATCCTTTTCTAAGATTGCCCCACTGCTAGTACCACCATCTATACCGCCATGGCCGGGATCGATGACCACCAGCTTACCATCGGGCAAGAGGTTGGCCAGAACTATCCCGAAAATTGCCAACCAACCCAGGCCAAGACAGATTGTTACCAAGAAGCGCCTCCGTATAATAAGAACATACAAAAACATCAACCTCTCTTGGGGTCCTTCTTAGGGATAGATATGCAGGAGATCAAAGGCTCATTACCGGCATTCAAACTCCACACATAAAACTGGAAGGAACCCACATGACATCCGGAGAACATATGGGTAAGATAACGCTAAGACCTTGGGCAAGGAGGCACCGTTTTGGGGAATCTTGTTTGTATACGCAAGCTTAGCCTTTTTGCGGATCTAGATGAGGAAGAGCTGCAGCGAGTAGCTAGGCTAGCAGAGAAGCGCCACTACCAAAAAGACCAAACCATTTTTTGGCAAGGCGATTCTGCCCACCGGATATACATAGTCAACACCGGTTTGGTTAAGATGGTGAAGCTATCCGAGACTGGCAAAGAGTTTATCCTGGGATTTGCCAAAGCCGATCAGGTGCTTGGCGAAGATGCCGTCTTTGGCGACGAAGCATACTCTTTTAGCGCCATTGCTATGGATGAGTGCTGCGTGACTGTGTGCAGCAAGGAGGATCTGGAGAAGCTTTTTCTTACCAACCCGTCCATCGCCATGAAGGTGATATATAGCCTGAGCCGCAAGCTCCATCAATCCACTGAACAGATTAACAGCTTAGCTTTTCAAACCGCTAGGGAACGCCTTGTGTCGACTCTAAGGCAGATGGCCAAAGAGCACGGTGTCCCCACGGAAAGGGGATTAGCCATACAGGTTCCCTTAACTCATCAGGATATTGCCAGTATTATCAACGTATCTAGACCGACAGTCACCAATCTGCTCTTACAGCTTAGACATGAAGGCGTATTGGAGATTGTCAATCACCGGATGGTTCTACCCAACAAAGACCAAGCAGCAAGCTAGCGACATGTGGGGAGACTCTTTGCGGGGGTAGCACACCAGCCTTCACCCCTTGCAAACTGACTCTTAACCCTGTAAAATAAGGTTAGATAGACAATTTCAACAAGGCAAGGCTTATGCCTGGAATATCAGGATGGGAGATATGGAGAAGATCCTGAGAGTCCGGGGGTATATTTGGTTACCCTGGATCTCGGGATCTTCTTTTGTTTGCCCATCGACGGCAATCACAATCGAGAGAGGTGAAATGGGTGGGAGTAACCCATTACGATGTAATCATCATCGGTGGAGGGGTGGTAGGTACCGCCATCTTGCGGACCCTATCCCGTTTTCAGCTAAAGACGGCACTTCTGGAAAAAAGCGTCGAAGTCGGCTGGGGCACCACCAAAGCTAACAGCGGCATTGTCCATTCTGGCTTTCATTCGGAACCTGGGTCATGGAAGACTAAACTAAGTGTAGCCGGTAATCGCATGTTTGATCAGCTATGCGATGAACTCGACGTACCCTACGAACGTAACGGCATGATGATGGTGGCAAGAAACGAAGAGGAAGAGGACATCTTAGCCCACTACCATGAGCAAGGACTGGAAAACGGGGTAGAAGGCTTAGAAATGTTAAGTGGTGACGAGACCCGTCGTCTAGAGCCAAACCTCGCCTCCGATATCATTGCTGCACTTAGAGCCCCCTCCGGCGGCATTGTAGCTCCCTTTGAGTTAGCTACTGCCCAAGCGGAGAATGCTGTAGCTAACGGGGCTGAAGTTCATACCGGAGTTACTGTTACAGATATCGCCCACACGGGCTCTTCCTTCGCAGTCACCACAGCCGACGGAGCTTCTTGGATAGCTACTTATATTGTTAACTCCGCTGGCCTTTATGCCGATGATCTGGCCCGTATCTGTGGCGTTGATGCAGAACCTATTATCCCCCGCAAAGGTGAGGAATACCTATTTGACCAGCGCCTAGGCAGAGTGATAAAACACACCATTTTCCCGGTGCCGACACCGAAGTCCAAAGGTATTTTGGTGATACCCACTGCTGAAGGAAACCTCATGATCGGCCCCACTGCCCTGGAATTACCTTACAAAAACGATGTTTCTACAACGGCCGAGGGGCTGGAAGAGATCTTCTCCTTTACTCAAGGGCTAGTACCCGGTCTGAATCGCCGAGACATTATCGCATCCTTTGCGGGAGTGCGTTCTGGTTCACCCACCGGTGATTTCATCTTTGAGACATCCCACGGCGGCAAAGGCATTCATTTGATGGGCATTGAGTCCCCAGGACTGACTGCAGCACCGGCCATTGCGGAGCTTGTTCGGGATATGCTGGAAGATGCTGGCTTGTCCCTTAAGGCCAAGCCCGACTTCAACCCCCGTCGCCCCCGGGTGATTCGGTTCAAAGAACTCTCAGATGATGAGAAAGAGCAAGTTATCCAAGACAACCCGCTGTATGCCCATGTTGTCTGTCGCTGCGAAACGATTACTGAAGGTGAGATTGTTGACGCCATCCGCCGGGGAGCGAAAACAGTGGATGGAGTGAAATTCCGTACCCGAGCCGGTATGGGCCGCTGCCAAGGCGGTTTTTGTACTCCCCACGTAGTCAAGATCCTAGCTAGAGAGCTAGGGGTCAGTCCTTTAGAGATCACCAAGCGTGGCCATGACAGCCAACTCCTAGTAGCCGAAGCCAAAGCTTTCTTGCAAGGGGGAGAGCCCAATGATTAAATTACAGCGTACCGATGTGGCCATTATTGGCGGTGGCCCGGCAGGCCTCGCGGCAGCCTTAGCGGCTCGCAAAGCCGGTGCCCGGAACGTTATTATCATTGAACGCAACCA
>JAAYRF010000111.1 GCA_012518905.1 Bacillota bacterium
ACACGTCGCGCCAATAAGGGTTTTCCAATTACGTCTCCCGAGATGAGCAGGGACCTCGGCGCTGTGCTGCTCAAGACATACCCTGAACTGAGAGTCGATGTCCATGAGCCAGATATCACTTTGCAGATAGAAATTAGGGAGCATTACAGTTACGTATATACGGAGAAAATCCCAGGTCCCGGGGGACTTCCTGTCGGGGTCAGCGGCAAGGGTGCTTTACTTTTGTCAGGAGGGATCGATAGCCCTGTTGCGGGTTACTTGATGATGAAGCGGGGAGTTGCTCCTATTGCCGTTCATTTCCATAGTCCGCCCTTTACCAGCGAAAGATCCAGGGAGAAAGTTTTGGATTTGGCCCGTATATTAGCGAGCTACGGAGGGCCCATAAAGGTTCACGTAGTACATTTTACCGAGATACAGAAGGCCATCAATGCCCATTGCCCTGGCAAACTCATGGTTACTATCATGCGCCGTATGATGCTCCGATTAGCAGAAGCTATAGCTAATAGGGAGGGAGCTTTGGCGTTGATTACCGGTGAGAGTTTGGGGCAAGTTGCAAGTCAGACCATGGAAAGTATTGCAGTGACCAATGCAGTGGTGGATTTGCCCGTACTTCGACCGCTCATTGGTGCGGACAAAATGGAGATTATCGAGATAGCAGAGGCAATCGGCACATATAAGCTATCGATTCAGCCTTACGAGGACTGCTGTACTATCTTTGTGCCACGACATCCCGAGACCCATCCGAAGAAGCGGGAAGTGGCTGCCGCCGAGGCAAAGCTACCGATGGATGCACTGTTGGAGGAGGCCCTGGCAAGAACCGAGGTGGTCTTGTGTGGGGAAGATTAGATTTTCTGATGATTATGTCTTTCTCCGCGGGAAATCGGGACAATTGAAAGGACATTGCCTGTATGCTACAATAAGATCTGGTTGCTGAAGAGGATGATTAAACCGCTAGAGTGAAAGGCTGCCAGTGTTTCCCCTAGATGAGCTGCAATGGGCCGCATTAACGCAATGCTGGGTGGCACTGGCGCAGAAAGGGAAGGAGGCCTGGAGTTTCTCACTGGATCAAAAAAAGATCCATTGCACTTCTTTGGAGAGTCGCGCAATGATATTGGAATGGGGAGGAATGAAGTATGGGTTACTCATGGCTGATTTTCGGATCCTCGATACTAGCACTGATCATTGCCTGGGTGTATGCTTCCAGGGTCAGCGCTGCATCAGCAGGAACCGCCCGTATGCAGGAGATTGCTTCCTATATTCATGAAGGAAGTATGGCCTTCTTGCAGCGGGAGTATAGTTCACTCGCTGTTTTTATAGCCGTTCTATTCGTTATTCTGTGGGTTGTACCGGGCCTCGGCATCAAGGTCTCCATTTGCTTTCTTGTCGGTGCACTGTTCTCCCTTGCTGCCGGATATATCGGTATGCAGGTAGCTACCAAGGCTAATGTGAGGACAGCCAACGCCGCTCGCGAAGGTGGACTTAACGATGCATTATCTATAGCTTTTTCCGGCGGTTTGGTTATGGGTCTGACGGTGGTGGGCTTGGGTCTGTTGGGTGTAGGGTTTTTCTATAAGACCTACGGCGACCCCAGTATCATCACCGGTTTTGGTTTAGGAGCTTCTTCCATCGCCTTATTTGCCCGTGTTGGTGGCGGTATCTACACCAAGGCGGCAGACGTCGGTGCCGATTTAGTCGGTAAGGTAGAGGCCGGTATCCCCGAGGATGATCCCCGCAACCCGGCAGTTATCGCCGACAACGTAGGTGATAACGTTGGTGACGTAGCTGGCATGGGTGCTGACTTGTTCGAATCCTATGTAGGCTCTATTATCTCGGCCATCACCTTGGGAGCTTTGGCATATGGTTCCGACGGATCTTTGTTCCCACTAGCTCTTTCGGCTTTGGGTATCATCGCTTCCATCATTGGTGCCCGTTTTGTCAAGACCGGGGAAGATGCTGACCCCCATGCTGCTTTGAAAAACGCTACCTACGTTAGTGGCGTTGTACTAGTGATAGCAGCTTTCTTCCTAAGCAAGACCATGTTGGGGACCTTGACTCCTTTCGTATCTGTTGTGGTGGGCTTGGTGGTTGGTATAGCTATCGGCCAGGCAGCGGAGTACTACACCAGTAGTGATTACAAACCGGTACAGAAGATTGCCCAGCAATCAGAGACCGGTCCTGCGACTACGATTATCAGTGGACTGGCCCAGGGAATGTACTCTGTGGCTGCTCCAGTGCTCCTGATCTCGATAGGCATCATCATCGCCTTCTTTGCTGCGGGTGGAGGCAGTAACGTCACCCACGGACTATATGGTATCTCTTTGGCTGCTGTAGGTATGTTGGCTACCGCTGGCATCACTATTGCTGTTGATGCCTATGGGCCTGTAGCAGACAATGCTGGCGGTATCGCTGAAATGGCAGATCTGCCCGAAGAAGTTCGGGAGATCACCGATACCCTAGACTCTGTTGGTAATACCACTGCTGCCATTGGCAAGGGGTTTGCCATCGGTTCTGCAGCTCTTACAGCCCTGGCGCTGTTCGCATCATACTCCCAGGTGGTCGGCTTGACTTCCATCGACATTTTGAACCCTATGGTTATCGCGGGTCTGTTCATCGGTAGCTTGCTGCCATATCTTTTCTCCGCTATGACCATGGAGGCAGTCGGTAAAGCCGCCAACGAGATGATTGAAGAGGTACGCCGTCAGTTCAAGAGCATTCCCGGTATTATGGAAGGCAAAGCTAAGCCTGACTATGCTCGCTGTGTAGATATTTCTACCCAAGCTGCATTGAAGGAAATGATAGTTCCTGGGCTTATAGCAGTAGTCTCGCCCATCCTCGTGGGTCTCATATTGGGTGCTGCGGCTTTAGGCGGCATGCTGGCTGGTTCCTTGGTGGTCGGTGTCGCAATGGCTATTCAGATGGCTAACTCCGGTGGTGCCTGGGACAACGCCAAGAAGTACATCGAAGCCGGTGCCCATGGTGGCAAGGGCAGCGACGCCCATAAGGCCGCTGTGGTGGGAGATACCGTTGGTGACCCCTATAAGGATACCTCCGGTCCTTCGCTAAACATTCTAATCAAACTGATGACTATTGTTGCCCTAGTCTTCGCACCTCTTTTTATGCTTTAAGCGAGGTCTGCTAGGGATGTATCTGTGACTTTCCGACAAGGGTCAGGGAGGCTCCATTGGGGCAGCCACTGACCCTTGTTTGGAGTCTAGCCAAGGTGTGGCTCGGGCCTTCGAGCCCGCCCGCGGCAATTGACTTTTGATTGGGTGAGTGATACCATAAACTAGAACCGAGCGGCAGCTATTGCCCTTGGAACATATTTACTGCTCATCCAGAGAGGTGGAGGGACTGGCCCGATGAAGCCCGGCAACCGGCTATTCTTAGGAAAGCAAGGTGCTAATTCCAGCAGGATGTGAACCATTCTGGGAGATGAGTAGGCTGCTTATGAGTTGCCTCTTCCCAGATGGGAGGAGCTTTTTTATTTGCAGAGGAGGTGCACGGCATGTCGAGTAGCCGCTATCTATTTACGTCGGAATCGGTGACTGAAGGGCACCCGGACAAGATATGTGACCAGGTGTCTGATGCTATACTCGATGCCATTTTGGCCAAGGACAGGGATGCCCGAGTAGCCTGCGAAACAGCAGTGACAACAGGTTTGGTTTTAGTTATGGGGGAGGTAAGTACCCATTGTTATGTAGACATCCCCCGGATTGTCCGGGAGACCGTCTTGGAGATCGGCTATACTCGGGCCAAGTTCGGATTTGATGGCGATACCTGTGCAGTTTTGACAGCCATTAACGAACAGAGTCCGGATATTGCTTTGGGTGTAAACTTAGCTTGGGAAGCCAGACAGGGAGACGGTGACCAGGATTCAACTATGGGTGCCGGTGACCAAGGGATCATGTTCGGCTATGCAACTGATGAAACACCGGAGATGATGCCGCTGCCCATCGCCTTAGCCCATAGATTATCCCGCCGCCTGGCCGAGGTCCGCAAAACTGAGATCATCCCCTATCTAAGGCCTGATGGCAAGACCCAGGTGACTGTAGAATATGTCGATGGACAACCAATCAGAGTCGATACCATAGTGATATCTGCCCAGCACCATCCGGAAATACAACAAGAGCAGCTGCACGATGATATAATGCGGGAAATTGTCGATGTGATCGTGCCCGGGGAGCTTCTTGATGAAAAGACGAAATACTATATAAACCCTACTGGCCGTTTCGTGGTGGGAGGACCCGCCGGCGATTCGGGTTTGACTGGACGTAAGATCATAGTAGATACCTACGGTGGCATGGGTCGCCATGGTGGAGGAGCTTTGTCGGGGAAGGACCCCACGAAAGTCGACCGCTCCGCAGCCTATGCTGCCCGCTATGTGGCTAAGAACATTGTGGCAGCCAAGTTAGCTCGGCGCTGTGAAGTGCAGGTGGCCTATGCCATTGGCGTTGCTCGGCCAGTGTCTTTGATGGTGGATACCTTTGGTACCGGCATCTATCCCGATGAGCTGATTGGCTCTTGGGTGAACGCTGTTTTTGATTTGCGGCCTGCTGCCATCATCCGAGACATGGATCTGTGCCGGCCTATCTATCGCCAGGTAGCCGCTTATGGTCATTTTGGTAGGCTAGATCTCAATCTTCCTTGGGAGAAGACGGACAAGGTAGAGGAACTCCTAGCGGAAGCAGCCAGCGGAGTTAAACGATAGTTAACCAAGATTGCCATATGGGCTTCATCGAGAAAGTAAGAGTCTAAACCCCCAATCCCGAGTGGAGCGGGGGTTTACTTATGCCTAGGTGTCAGGCCTAAGAGTGAATCGACACGAATCGACACAAGGAGTCTCCCGCTTTATAGTACAGTACAGGTAAACCTACGATCAGCAATACTGAACCATAGAAGAATATTGTGTCATCGCCGAAAGGAGGAGGCTATTGCAGCACAGGTGGGATTGGATGGTTGTGGTCATTTTGCTCTTAGTTTTGGGGGCAGGTGAGGCTCAGGGACGGGAGAGTAGTACCACAGTGGCTGTTAATATTCAAGAAAGTATTGCTGTTGTTTCCTGGCCCCAGGAGTTTCTGAACCTAGGTGGTGGCCTTGTACCTGGCGGGGAAGTCACTTCTCCGGAGTTGATCTTGACCGTCAAAGCCAACAGTCCCTGGGGGATTGCCATCAGCTGTGATTTGCCCAATGGTAGGATGCAGGAGTTTGATGAGGTGACTGGCGCCTATGTACCCGATGGCCGCATCTTGACAAACCCACTACAGTGGTCTGTGGGTAAGAATGGACCTTGGCAAGCCCTTTCATCGTCAGGCAGTAGCTTGGCGGCATCCCAGCCCCCCACCGGCGATGCTGGTCAGGAAGTAAGATTTTTCCTACGTTACGAGGCTAGCTACAGCGACTTGCCGGTGGGCCCAGGACGAGATTACAGGATGACCTTGCATTATACAGCGGGGCTAAGCTACTAATGGGTTGAGGGTACATGTAGAGTTAATATCACTTGTAGAAAGGAGAAAAGATGTGGAAAGCTATGGACATTTGTGCAAGGGTAAGCTGAGATTAGCAGTGGGGATGATACTAGTACTATTAAGTTGTTTGGCTGCCGTAGGGGTCGAAGCTGCCAACAGCCGAGGCATAATAGTCAGTCCTGCTCGGATTACAGCTAGGGTTCAGCCCGGTGATAAGCTTCCCGAGGTACAGGTTAAGAACACCACGAAGGAGCCGGTTAAGATAGATTTGTACGTAGGTAGGGGTGAACATCGCCTGGACGGATCCCCTATCTATCTTGATTCACCAAAGGAGCGAGAGTGGGGAGCACAGCACCTAAGACTTAGTCCCACCACTCTTCGCCTTGGTCCCGGTGAATCCGGCACTATCACCATTTCGGTAGGCGATCTGTTGGGAGTCAGCGGAGGAGTATATCCGGTCATCTTTTTGGAGATTGCCCCATCAGAAGAGACTTCAGGAGCGAGGGCCATATCCCGCCTTGCGATTATTGCCTTACTGGATGTAGTTGGAGGCGCACCGGCAGATCTTTCAGTTGCCACCTTGCAGATAGAGCAGGCGCATCCCGGTGGGGCTATCGGAGTGTTTCCCTTAATCACTAACCACGGAAAAACCCACGCTACCTTCTCAGGCCACATAGAGATCGCAAGGGAAGGTGGCGGTGAAATAGGGACCAGGCTGCCCGTTCAGCCCCTCACAGTGCTGCCCGGCTGCAGCAGGCAGACGTCAGTTTGGTGGCAGCCGCAAACCCTGCCGGAAGGCACATATCGAGTGACCCCTCACCTCGTTGCCGAAGGACGGCCCATCAAGGCCAGGGAGTGGGTTTTCCAAGTGATTCAACCCTACGCGGTAGCTACTTTACAGGGAGATGTGGTCAGCTGGTCACCGAAGCGGGTGTCTGCCGATAGCCCTTGGATCTTTCGAGCAATTGTACATAACAGCGGGACTAAAGCTTGGCGAGGCTTAGGCAATCTGATCGTAACTGATGTTGAAGGTAATGTCAGGGCCCAGGTACCCTTAGAGTCTACCGAAGTGGTACCTGGAGGCAGCAGCGGCATCACTCAGTTCTTACCACCTCTAAATCCCGGTCGGTATAGTCTGCGCATGACTTTATCCAATGACGGGGTGCCTTTGGTAGATACGGAAGAGGTCCTCGACGTGGTAGGTGGGGAGACTGTTGCCCACTTGTGATACGAGTAAGTGTGCAGCACTCTTCTTGCAGCAAAGGGGGTAGCTCGTCTTTGAGCCTTGTTCCACCAGGGCTAGCTATGCCAAAGCGACTTCCTAGATTGGTGGGCTCTTTTCATCTCATCGGTGTTGCCTGCGGGGCATTGGCCCTTTGGTTGATGCTTTCTGCCCTGGCTTTAGCTAGTCCCTTGATTGGCCTATATGGCGGCAAGCCTTTCATTCATTTTGGCTATGTGGATCCTGGGGGGCCGCCGGTGGTTGTCACCGGGGGTACCCAATTTCTGGTGTTTTCACCGCAAAATACGTGGTTTTTATCTGTACAAGCAGAGGGGGATCTGGTAAACAGTGAAGATCCAAGGGCCCACATCCCCGTTAGCCGCTTGTCCTGGGCTATCCATGATGGTAGTCCGCCCACTTGGACCCCCTTTGCCCCTGGGGTCCAGCAAGTAGTACATGGTCCGGCAGATCCCACCGGCGGCGAGGGTGAGACCATTCAGCTGGACTACCGGTTCACTCCGAGTTGGGATGATCCACCATTATCAGGTCAATACGCCACAGATATCCATTTCACCGTAAGCCCCAATCTAGATCTCTTCCAATCCTGGGTATATCCTACTCCTTTTCGCCCCGATGGGATGGAGCTTTTGACCATCGGCTATTGGCTGCCTGGTAGTGGACCTAAGCAGCTGGAGGTTGTTATCACCGATTCGCTAGGTGAGGAAATCGCCAGGCTTCGGACAAATCAGCTAGGTGGTATGTGGCAACATGTAGCGTGGGACGGGCGTGATTTTTCCTGGGAGCTAGTTCCTCCTGGCATCTACCATTACCAGGTGCTGCTCTTGCCGCAAAGGGAGCCCATCGCGGCGGGAATGATTCAAATTGCCTATGGCCATGCACTAGGAAACAGCACTCTAAAAGGCGAGATCAGTGCCAAGGATACTCAATCTCCC
>JAAYRF010000013.1 GCA_012518905.1 Bacillota bacterium
ATTCAAGGGTTAGCTGAAAACGGTGTGCGAGAAGTCACCCTCTTGGGACAAAACGTAAACTCCTATGGCAAGGATCTAGACAGCGATACAGATTTTGCCGACCTCTTGAAGATACTCAATGGTATACAAGGTATTGACAGGATTAGGTTTACTACATCCCATCCGAAGGATATTAGCAAGAAGCTCATCCACAGCCTGGCTAATCTCGACAAAGTATGTGAGCATTTGCATCTGCCGGTACAGGCTGGTAGCAATGATGTGCTTCGCCGTATGAATCGTGGGTATGATAGGGAATATTACATCCAACTGGTGGAAACAGCTAGAGAGCACGTGCCAAACATCACTCTTACCACCGACATAATGGTGGGGTTCCCTGGAGAGACGGAGAAAGACTTTGCTGATACTTTGTCATTGGTCGAACAGATCCGGTATGATTCGGCTTTCACTTTCATTTACTCGCCGAGAAAGGGCACTCCGGCGGCTAAGATGCCTGACCAGATACCGGAAGAAGTAAAGAAGGAACGGATCTACAGGCTGATCGAGCTGCAAAACAAGATCAGTCTGGAGCGGAATGAAGAGCTGGTTGGCGCTAAAGTAGAGGTGTTGGCAGAAGGCATCAGCAAGAGTGATCCCCACATGCTCACCGGCAAGACTAGGACGGCCAAAACAGTGGTTTTCCCGGGCAATGAGAGCCTAGTGGGTCAACTGGTCCAGGTACAAATCAAGGAGGCCCACACGTGGAATCTGACGGGGCAAATCGTTGGCTAGGCAGTAGCTCAAGGGGGCATAGTGATGGGTGGGAGACGGGCTATGGATAATGACGGCATTTCGGCCCCAGGAGAGAGTTTGCGGGAAGTGGGGACTAGGGATCTGTGGCAACTGGCACTTGTAAGCCGCGATGGTCATATTTGTGGCCGGGTTATCCGGCAAATGGTAGAGCTGAGTATGTACACTGTCAGATACCTCATCGTGTATGATGAAAACTCCCAAAGACATATTCCGATCCCAGCTAATACAATCCAGGAGATTACCACCGAGGCTATCTTCTGCAATATTGACGCACACTTACTTCGTTCTTTACCCTCTCTGAACTACCCCTTTGATCGCGTGCAGGAAGAAGTGATACACAAATCTCTTTCATTAATGCCCTATTGGATTGAGGAAGCAGGCGTTCATTCGGATTCCCATGGAGATGATAAACACTAGACAATCACTAGTGAGAAGTACCACTTCCCGTCAGCGCAAGAATCTCGGGCCTTGGCTAGTTAGTACTAGTCAAGGTCGTTTTTGTGATCGGAGTGGAGACAGAGGCAGGATGTGGTTCAGCCGTCATAGAACCACTATGGAAGAGGAGGAGCGAGAGAGTCATGGATAATCTCACCCCCATGCTTCGACAGTACTATTCCATCAAAAATGATCATCAAGACGCTATTCTCTTTTTCCGGCTCGGTGATTTCTACGAAATGTTCGGTGAAGATGCAGAGATTGCATCCAAGGAGCTAGACATAGCCTTGACGGGACGAGACATGGGCAAAGGACAACGGTTACCCATGTGTGGTGTACCTTATCACGCAGCGGAAGGATACTTGGCAACCCTCATTCGCAATGGTTACAAAGTAGCCATCTGCGACCAGGTGGAAGATCCAAGAACTGCCAAGGGCGTAGTGAAGCGGGAAGTGACTCGCATCGTCACTCCAGGTACTGTCATAGAGCCTCAGCTGCTCGATGATAAGTCCAACAACTACTTGGTGGCCATCTGTCAATCTCAGCGATACTACGGGCTGGCTGTGGTAGATATCTCCACAGGGTATTTTGGCATGACCGAAATCCGAGGCAATGCAGCCCAGAGCAAACTGTGGGACGAAATCCAGCGTCTAGATCCCGCTGAATGCCTGGTGGAGCCGGCGCTAGCCGAAGACCCTCGATGGCAAGCACATGCAAAGAAGCATTTGACCTGCGTGGTATCTACACATACGGACCGAGCTTGGCGACTAGACCGTGCCCAAGAAACGCTCAAACAGCACTTTGCTGTCAGATCGCTGCAAGCATTCGGTATCGAAGAACAAGCAGCAGCCGTCCGAGCAGGGGGAGCAGCTCTTTCGTATCTAGAAGACACCCAGAAACGCGTTCTAAGCCATATCAGCAAGCTCACTATCTACTCCACTGAGGATTACATGCTCATGGAATCGGCTACCCGCCGCAACCTTGAGCTTACTAAGACCATCAGGGATGGAGAACATAGAGGTTCATTATTGTGGTTGCTTGATGAGACTGCAACGGCCATGGGGGCCAGACTCTTGCGGCAATGGCTTCTACAGCCAGCGGTCAATCGAGAGAAGATAGAAAAGAGGTTAGACGCTGTTGAGGAGCTCGTAGATGGCGCTTTGTTCCGTAACGAAATCAAAGACAAGCTCCGCAGTATCCATGATCTGGAAAGACTGGTGGGGCGCATCACCTTTGGCAGTGCTAACCCCAGGGATCTGGCAGCCCTGCGGCAGTCTATGCAGCAGATTCCTGATCTCCAAGAAGTAGTTACCCAAGCTACCTGTGATAAACTGCAAGGATTAGCTGTCGACATCGATCCACTACCACACATCACTCAGCTTCTAGAGCAAAGCCTTACTGAGGCCCCGCCTATCTCCGTGAAGGATGGCGGTATCATTAGGCAGGGATATTCATCTTATCTAGATGAGTTGCGAGAGGCTGCAAGAGATGGCAAGAGCTGGATGGCTGCATTCGAAGCTCAGGAGCGGGAGCGAACTGGTATCAAGAGCCTAAAAGTTGGCTATAACCGGGTATTTGGATACTACATCGAGGTGACCAAAGCAAACTTGGACAGCGTCCCCGATGATTATCAGAGAAAGCAGACCTTGGCCAATTCTGAAAGATATGTCACCCCAGAGCTAAAAGAAAAGGAGAGCCTTATTGTTGGCGCAGAGGAAAGGGCAATCCAACTCGAGTACGATCTGTTCACCGATATCAGGGCCAAAGTCGGTGAAGCGGCTTCCGATTTGCTGCGGTTGGCAGAGGCAATTGGGGAACTTGATGTTTTGCTTAGCTTGGCCCATGTAGCTGTAGTCCGCCGCTATTGTCGTCCCGCTATCACCGAGGATACCGTTATTGATATCAAAGCCGGTCGCCACCCGGTTGTGGAAGCTATGCTACCTGCAGGGCAATTCGTGCCCAACGATGTCTACCTAGATAATGAGACATCACAACTGATCATACTTACGGGGCCTAATATGGCTGGCAAAAGTACTTATTTGCGAATGGTGGGACTTATCGCCGTAATGGCCCAGATGGGCTCCTTTGTGCCGGCAGATGCAGCTAGCATTGGACTGGTGGACCGCATCTTTACCAGGGTAGGCGCAGCCGATGATCTAGGCACTGGCCAAAGTACCTTCATGGTAGAAATGAATGAAATAAACACCGCCTTAAGCCAAGCGACTGATCGATCTCTGATCATCATCGATGAATTGGGCCGAGGTACATCGACATATGACGGCATGGCCCTGGCTCAATCTATAGCGGAGTACATCCATGATATATGTCGAGCCCGTACCATTTTCTCGACCCATTATCACGAACTGGCTAGGTTGGCTTTGGCCAAGCCCCGCATTAAGAATTTACGGATGGAAGTGTGGGAAGAAGGCCAGGAAATCGTTTTTCTCTATAAGGTTGGAGAAGGTGCAGCAGATCGAAGCTATGGCATCCATGTAGCTCGATTAGCCGGTCTACCTAAGGAGGTTTTGAAGAGAGCTCAGTCGATTCTAGGCGATCTGGAGCCAGAAACACCCTATAGACAGCTAAGCCTCGATAGGTTGTTCCTGGCCAGAGAGCACGTCGCCACTGCAGCCGAAGAAACCGACATGTCTATCCAAGAGGTCGCTGCAGCCAAGATCAAGATAGAAGAGGAGAGCGGGAAGCCTGATGCTGAATCAACGATCCTCCGGGAGATTAAAGAGATGGATCTATCTCACTGGACGCCTCTGGAAGCATTGAATCAAGTAGCTAAATGGCAATCTCGGTTAAAAAAGGATGAAGGCTCCTAGAAAGGGGAACGGGGGAGGATAAATATTGAACCCGATTATCCTATTAGAAGAACATACGGCCAATAAGATAGCGGCCGGTGAAGTCATTGAGAGACCTGCCTCAGTGGTCAAGGAATTAGTGGAGAACTCCCTGGATGCAGGCGCCAGTACCATCGATGTAGAGATTCGAGAAGGTGGTAAGGAGTACATCCGGGTCGTAGATAACGGCAGAGGAATACCACAAGACGAAGTACCCTTAGCTTTTGAGCGGCATGCCACCAGCAAGATCAGACAGGTGGAAGATCTCTTTCATATCATTACTCTAGGATTTAGAGGAGAGGCACTACCCAGCATTGCAGCGGTATCGGAACTCGAGCTAATCACCAAGACAGAACCAGCCCATACGGGTACCCTCATTGCCTATGAAGGAGGCACCAGAAAGAAACTAGAGGTAGTAGGCGCTCCTGACGGCACTGCCATCACTGTGAGGCAGCTTTTCTTCAACACGCCGGCTCGCTACAAATTCTTGAACCAAGCTGCTTCGGAACGCCGCTATGTCTTTGACATCCTAACGCGCATTGCTTTAGCTAACCCCGCTATTGCCATGCGTCTAGTATCCGATGGAGAGGAGATATTCGCCACGCCAGGGGATGGCCGGCTAGAAACAGTGATGCTCGCCATATATGGCTCCCGTATCGGAAGAAATTTGGTGCCCGTCCACGCTGAGAGCAAATATCTGACTATAAGTGGCTTGGTCTGCAGACCTGATGTTCATCGGGGCAATCGCCAGGGACAAACGTTCATTGTCAACAGACGAGTGATAGCTTCTTCGCTGATGGCCAGTGCTGTAGAAAAAGGATACCAAACCCTATTACCCCGGCGTCGATTCCCCATTGCTGCTATATCTATGACTATGGAACCCAGCCGCATCGATGTGAATGTACATCCTGCCAAACGAGAAATCCGGTTTAGTGATAGTAGTGAAGTATACAAACAGGTGATGCTCGCTGTTAGAAGAGCCTTGCAATCCCAGGTGCCTTTTGCACCGTGGCAGCCCAAAGAGCTAGAAAACACGAAGTCTGCTCCACTACCGAAGTCCCAGCAAACCAAACTATCCATGCAGACTGGAAGGCCACATACGTACTATCCAAGCCGTGAAGGTGACCGGAGTCCGGAGCCCAATGGCCAGCAAGCGCCCACAACGCCCAGGGAGGCTTCCCGACTACAGTCAACAGATGAAACCTCCGAGACAAAGTGGGGGACACTGAC
>JAAYRF010000112.1 GCA_012518905.1 Bacillota bacterium
ACCATAATGGAAGCAATTTTGAGATCATCAAAAGGGCTGACTCGATACGAGTCAGCCCCATACAAGCCAGTGGTAATCTCCGGTATTTGTCCAAACCTCACCGAGCACCTGGGCTATCGTGTTCTATCCGCCCTATTCTCTTGCTTCTTGAGTCAACAGCCGGGTGTGGCATCTAACGGCCAACATGGGATAAGCAAGCTTTAGGGGTCTTGCCCACTATTAGCTCCTTACCATCACTATAGCCCTCTTCCCGACCCTCTAGCTCCTTTACCAGTCGACTTCGCCAATACCTAAGATGATCGGCCCACACCGGGTCCACGGCTAGATTTCTAAGTTCTCTTGGGTCCAAAGCCAGATCAAATAATTGCTCCTCACCAGTCTGAGAATACCAAACGTATTTTTCAGACTTGCTCACCAGCCAGTGGTTAGAGTCCTTGCCGTAGGAGTGCTCGCCATGGATATACTCACGCCATGGCACCACCTCTTCATTATATAGAGGGATAACACTCTTACCGTCGATAGTATCGGGAATCGGAAGTCCGGCCGCCTGGAGCAAGGTAGGCAGAACATCCCTCAACTCTACTGGATTATCGATTGTCTTGCCGGCATCTCTCCCATTGCTGGGTAGCCTTAGGATGAATGGCACCCGAGCTGAGCCTTCGTATGGCAAAGCCTTTCGAAAGAGGTTGTGGTCTCCTAGTAGCTCGCCATGGTCCGATGTGAAGAGAATAACGGTATTATCCAGCTCACGGCTTTCGTTTAGCGCCTCTAGAAAGCGTCCAATCTGGTGGTCAACATGAGTCACCAAGGCATAATAGGCAGCCATAGCCCGATGCAATGCTCGCTTATCTATCAAGCCTTTTCCTGTGTCAGGCACCAATCCCCAACGTTCTAGATCATCTTTGTCGGCCCACTTTCCGACAGGCGGCATAGGCAGATCTTGGTTAATGTATTGGTCAAAATACACCTGAGGCGGATCTAGGGGAGCATGGGGCCTTACAAAAGACATCCACAGGAAAAACGGTTTGCGGGGGTCACGTCGCCGCAGAAAATCGATTGACTGAGTCACGACCCAATTGGTGGGATGTAAGTGTTCCTCCAAATGCCAAGGCCGGGCAACCCAGGAATTACAACCGATTCCATGATCAAGTAGGTCGAAGGCCTTGCCAGTCTGTTGACGAAGCCAGGGAACATAGTCATCGTAATTCTCATAGGGCTTTTCAATGGTGCGGTTGACATGCAGGTAGCCATCGTGCAAGACTACATTGTGGAAGCCACACAGGCTGCGGCTGGGGTGGAAATGCATCTTCCCTATACCTTGAGTATGATAGCCAGCCTTGGCAAATTCCCCCGGGAGTGTGACGGGATAGTCCCAGTTTACACTATCCTGGTATCCTACCCGCCCGTGCTTTCGCTGACTCATGCCAGTCAAAATGGCGGCCCTAGCAGCTATACAGCTGGGTACGGCGCTATAGGCTCTTTCAAACACGACACCGCTACGGGCTAACCCGTCAAGGTAAGGTGTTTCCACTATAGGATGTTCAATTCCCAGGCAGTCCCCTCGTAACTGATCACAGGTTATAAAAACAACATTCGGTTTTTCAATATTCTGCGTCATTGTACCACTCCTTCCTCCTAGATAGCACTCGATTTGTGTTTGGGCTTGTCATTTGCCAAACAAGAACAAAAAAGCCTGGCCGCAACCTAGGTCACTAAGTCCGCCTACTCGTCCATAACTACCGTTTTTCCATTCAACAGGAGTCAAGGTCAGTGGTCAAGAAGTCTACCGTTGCAGGTCGACTGAAAAAAACACGATAAGGAAGGTTGTCAGACAAAATGCCAGTGACCGTTGGATCTAAAGGTAGTAAAAAAGCCGTCCTGACCCCTCCCC
>JAAYRF010000113.1 GCA_012518905.1 Bacillota bacterium
CCGGAGGCAGCTGACCAGTTAAGAACCGAGCGGGAGTATCCACAAGTCCGGCAAACGGCAGCAGCTCCAAGGCCCTCTTAGACCAATCGGGAAAAAGAGGCAACGGCACGATCATACCAGAGAAAATGGTCACCACAGCGGGAAGCAAGCGATAGATTCCGTCTCCGGCGATGGTCCAAAGCATAGATATATTCATTAAGTTGGTAATGGCGCAACCCAAGAGCAAAGCCCCTATGGTAGCCAGTATCCAGGCTGCAAGACCCGAAGCGGTAGGCACAGCCAGGGCGTATCTAGGGGGCAAAACAAACAGGGCCACCGAGAAAATCGGTATGGAACGAAGCAGCGTGGGTGCCACCCGCATTGCTATGGCCCGGGCATACCAATGATTATATAAGTCCAAGGGGCGGCATAGCTCATAGGCCACATTGCCGCTGCGAATCAAAGCCTGGATCTCATGGTCTCCGTTCCAGGGCAGCATCCCGAGCATAGCTTGGCCCAGCCAAATATAACCCACAGCTTGTTCAAAGGCCATGGGCTGGGGACTTGTCGTCGATAGATAGAAAGCTTCCAAGACCATGATCTTCACAAACCCAAACATGAATTGAGTGGCGATGCCGGCCAAGGCCGCTACTCGGTACTGCACCAATAGCATGAATCGTAGGCGAATGATAGCTTTGTACGCTCTAGTATTCATATCTTGAGCTCTCCATATAGTTTAGAGATGACCTCATCGATGGGCGGATTTTCAATCAATAGATCCCGTACGTCAAGCCTCTGCGATATCTCCGCTAGAAGTTCCGCAGGGGTGATCTCGGTAGGATCAAAGTTGAAATGGGCTTGGTTTCCCTCTAGTTGTATGAGATTCGCTCCAGATACCTGACTGCATATGTACTCCTGCGAATAGTTTGAGCCAAGTTCCACGATAAGCCGCCTTTCCCGAGATACCTTTTTTCGAATCTCCTTTAGACTGCCCTCAACTAGGATCTTGCCTCTCCCGATAATCATAACTCGGCTGCATAGGGCCTCTACATCGTCCATGTCGTGGGTTGTAAGCAGCACGGTGGTACCTTGTTCCTTATTTAGCTTCTTAATGAAATCCCTTACCACTAACTTAGATACAGCATCCAGACCAATGGTAGGCTCATCTAGGAACAGCAGCCGGGGCCTATGCAATAAAGAAGCAGCGAGTTCACAACGCATGCGCTGCCCTAGGCTGAGCTGACGAACGGGAACTTCCAGTAAATCGGCCAGCTTGAGGGTATCTACTAACTCCTCTAGGGCCAGCTTGTAGTCAGCTTCCCGTAATCCATAGATATCCCAAAGCAGCTCAAAGGAGTCAATTACCGGCAGATCCCACCACAGCTGAGAGCGCTGCCCGAATACAACCCCGATATCTCGAACATGGTTGATGCGATCTTGCCAGGGGACACGCCCCATGATGCTGCATGTTCCACCATCGGGCAGTAAAATACCGCTTAGGATCTTGACAGTGGTAGATTTGCCGGCACCATTGGGACCGAGATAACCGACTAGCTCCCCTTCTCCAATATCGAAGGAAACCCCATCCAGAGCGCGGACCGGGGTGTACTCCCTATGTACTAACCCTCTAAACGCATTCCACAGTCCCGCCTGCCGTTTGGCTACACGAAAAGTCTTGGTCAGATTCCGAACAACGATATGGCCCATAGGTTTTCCCCTTCTTCTTGCTGCCTCTATCCAGTGATCACTTCCGAAGAGTTTTTAGAGCAGATTTTACCATTGTAGCTGTTTCGACACCGGCAGGCGACGATTCCTGCCCATATCTCCTCATAATTGGGTTATTATGTTCATATAGGGAAATATACGTTGCTCAAAGCCGTAGGCTATTAACAACAAAGCCACCATAGAGACTCATCCTTGACTAACCGTAGTTCCTAGCAGGAACACGGAGTCTAATCGAGTAGATTAAGTAATGACAAATGACCAAAATCGTCAACGAGATTAGTGTGAGGAGGATAAAGATTTTGCCGTTCGACTATGTACAACCTTTTCCATCCAGGCGAAGTCCCGTTATGGGAAGAGACGGAGCAGTAGCCACCAGTCATCCCTTGGCAGCTCAAATAGGAGTTCAGATTCTAGCCGAGGGCGGCAACGCCATTGACGCTGCAGTGGCCATGGCTGCAGCCTTGACGGTGCTAGAGCCTACATCTAATGGTTTGGGCAGTGATGCCTTTGCCATTATATGGGACGGAGAGAAACTCCACGGGCTAAATGCTTCAGGCCGCTCCCCCATGGAACTCACCCTCAATGAGATGCTGTCCCGCGCCGAGTTGCACAATGGCAAACCAAGGGTACCCCTAACAGGCTGGCTGCCAGTTACAACACCTGGAGCCGTGTCGGCCTGGGTTGAGCTAACCAAGCGCTTCGGCTCTATGCCACTAGCCCACTTAGTTGAGCCGGCTGCCAGATACGCAGAAGCAGGACATCCCGTTCCACCGGTCATTGCCCACTATTGGACTTTCTCGGAAAAAAGATATAGTGATCGTGAGGATTTTCGCACCACCTTCCTGCCCAAAGGTCGAGCAGTGCGGCCCGGTGAGATCTTTGCTTGCCCCGAACAAGCACGCACCCTGCGGCTCATCGGAGAATCCAATGGTGAAGCTTTTTACCGGGGCGAACTGGCCGATGCCATGGTCAAGTACGCTGCCGAGACAGGAGGGTATCTCACCAAAGCAGATTTGGCGGAGCATCGAGC
>JAAYRF010000114.1 GCA_012518905.1 Bacillota bacterium
CGATCTTACTATTTACATAGTAGTCAATACTGATGGTGCCCTTGCTACCCCTAGGGATAGTAACCCAAAGATCTCTATCGACGACGACGGGCACGATGGCATCAATGCCCCCCACTACACCCGCTGTACCAACTAGCTGTCCTCTATGCTTCACTAATACGTTCTCATACTCCTCCAACCCATAGCTTAGCAAAGCTTTAGCGTCTTCCCAAAGCTGAGGCCCATCCAAAATGACAGCAATAACTTGCCTATCTTCCCTCGCAGCAGAAGCAACCAAACATCTACCCGCCGCCAACGTATAACCGGTCTTAACCCCATTAGCTCCGGCGAACTCCCAAAGTAACCGATTCTTGTTGTAGATTGAATAGAGCTCACCACCGATAGGATCGCAGATCCTTGCTTGCTGAGAGGCCACCAAAGTAGCGAATTCGGGGATAGAAAGGGCGTGCCTGGTGATCAACGCCATATCGTGGGCTGTAGAATAATGTGATTCTGCTGGGAGGCCGTGGGGATTGGCGAAGGTGGTATTTAGGGCACCAAGCATAGTGGCTTTCTTGTTCATGTAGCTAACAAAGCGTGGGACACTACCACCAACATACTCTGCCAGAGCCACTGCGGCATCGTTGCCAGAAAGGAGCATCAAACCATATAAGAGATCTCGAATTCCATATGTATCACCACTCCGCAGATACATGGAAGACCCACCGGTGCGCATAGCGGCTTGGCTAACGGTAAGTGAAGCATCCAGATCGCTGTTTTCCAGAACTAAGATTGCTGTCATGATCTTGGTAAGGCTGGCTATCGGTCTTTGCCAATGCGGGTTCTTGGACCAAAGCACTTTACCTGTCTGTTGGTCCATCAAGATGGCAGTACTAGCAGAGACATTGGGCTGACCCATGGCAACCCCTGAAGCCATAAGCAGCCCGATAATAGTAGTACCGATCAGAAATGAGGGCTTCGCTGCAGTGTAGCTCATCAAGAACAACTATGCCCCCCACCATCGTACACCCAGGCTGGTTTCTCTGGGCATGTCTCGTGCCCGAACAGTTTTCGAACTTGTTCCACCAATTTGGGGGCGAGATCGAGCAAGCGATCGTATATGGCGTTCCCATCCACAGACATGAGGCGAATCTCGTCTTCCCTCACCACGAGAAACGCCACTGGCTTGACAGAGATGCCTGCACCACTGCCTCCTCCGAAGGGACGAGCAGGTGCTGCCGGTTGATCTTTCGTCTTCTCATCAACAAACGGCTGATCTGTTCCCCCTGCGGCAAACCCAAAGGACACTCGGGAAACCGGTACGATAACCGCCCCATCGGGGGTTTCCACCGGGTCGCCCAAAATAGTGTTTACGTCCACCATTTCTTTGAGACTATCCATAACGGTATGCATTAAGCCCTCTAATGGGTGACTAGAGCCGTCGCTCAATGAAGTCCACTCCCTTCGCAAACCCGACCCGCACAAGATTCACTGCACCGGCAATCATAATATGACCGACATTTAGTTTGAGTATGCAATCTATCTCCACATCGAGGCGCCTGTCGGTATAGCTTGGAACCACTTGCCAATGAATCCCTTCCCGCTTCATTTCCCACCTGCTCTGTAACAAGGAACTACCGAACCCATTGATGCCACATAGCACGCCACTGGCGATGGCAGTTAAGGCGGCATCTCCCAACCCGATTGTTACCTGCCAGTGCAGTTTCTCGATGCGTCCCACAAAAAAGTGACCTGTTGCCCTAAAGTATCCCAACGCCCTGCGAATGAGGAGCATGTCAATGCCCTTCCCATCCTTATGCTTATGTTTGCCCCAGCGCCTCAGTTGTACGGAAAAGGGTTCCTTGCTACGCCGAACCACCGGGTCTAATAAGGGCGATAAATCTATCCCTAGCCAAAGGAACTTCACCCGTAACACGCCATCGCCAAAGATCAGCCGATAGTTAACCACCAGTCGAAAAGGAATGAAAAAGAGGCCCGCAATTAGTAAAGCCAAACCGAGACGCAAATAGGAAGACATGCTTCTCACCCGGGTTAGCTTATGTCATTTATTGACTGTCTACTACTTTCCCGGATTTTGGGCAGGGGTGGTAGATCTGCTAGCGTAGCCAAGCCAAAGCATTCCAAGAACTTGGGTGACGTCCCGAGTAGAATAGGACGACCGGGAGTATCCTGCCTTCCCCTCTCTTCTATCAGTCCTCTCTCCAAGAGGGTGTTCACGGCCGAATCTGCCCTAACTCCTCGAATATCCTCAATCTCTATCTTTGTCACCGGTTGTTTATAGGCAATGATTGCCAGTGTCTCCAAAGCGGCCTGGGATAGCCCTATACTGATCTCAGGTCGCTGAAACGCCTGAAGATAAGGTTTCATCTCTTGTTTTGTCGTCAACTCATATCCACCGGCCACGAAACTCAGCTGAATGCCTCGCCCAGCACATTGATATTCCCGGGCCAACTCTGCCAGGAGCAGTTCTGTTTGGGCCGGTTCCCAGCCGATAACGGAAGCTAAATTGGCGACGGGCACCGGCGCAGCACTAGCAAAGATGATAGCCTCCAAGATTGCCTTAGCCTTTTTAGGCCCCATGGTTTGATTCCTCCTTAGGCAGCTGGGATTTGACAATAATGGGTCCGAATATTTTCTCTTGCCGCACTACGATGATTCCCTGACGCACCAACTCCAATACTGCCAGAAAGGTAAACACTACATCAGTCCTTGTGGATTTCCGATCCAAGAGATCACCGAAAAACATCGGTGAGTGCCTTTGTGCTACTAGGGCAATTTCACCGATCCTTTCCTGCAGATTGATCTCCCGTCCCTTAATCGTCTGGACCTGCTTGCGAACCGTCCAGTTGGTAAGAGCGTTGACTAGAGCACTTGTCAGATCCTGCACAGTAGCATTACCAATGGGATTAGTGTACTTGATAGGACCTGTTTCACCCAAAGATGAAAAAGGTCGAGGCAGCACCGAAAGCCGCTCCTCGGCCATGTGTTTCAATCTTTCCGCAACTTCTCGATACTGTCTATAGGTTATAAGTCGGCGTATGAGCTCGTCCCGACTATACAAGCCATCATCAGCTTCGTCAACGGCCTCCTCGTCTTCCGGAAGTAGAGCTCTGGCTTTGATCTGAAGCAAGGTCGCCGCCATGACCAAAAAATCACCGGCTACCTCTAGATCATGCTCCTGCATAGTAGCCAGATAGACTAGGTACTGCTCGGTTATTCTAGAGATCTCAATATCCCAGATATCTAGTTTCTCTTGGTCGAGCAGATGCAAGAGCAGGTCTAAAGGACCCTCAAAAACATCCAAATGCACACGATAGTCCATGTCCCTACCCTCTATGTATTCCACTGCTGTTTTCCAATATACGTTCCTATCCTCAGTACTCTTCGTCGATAGTCGTTCGGCTATCAGAAATGGGGAAGGCTAAAAAGAAGAAAGCGCAAGAAAGCTATCATGGGAGATAGGATTCTGCTAATAATACCAGTAAGCAGAAGAAGCATCAGCAGCAATGGCCCATAACCTTGTAGCTGTTCAAACTTCAGCCCATATCGAGGTGGCAAAAGCCCTCCCAATATTTTCGATCCATCGAGGGGAGGGATGGGAATTAGGTTAAACGCTGCCAGACCTAGATTTAGGTGTAAATTTAGCAACAGAAACTGATACAAGACTATGCCGACCCGGGGTGAAAACAGAGTGGGAAATATGCCGATGGCTAATAGAAAAGTGTAAGCAGAAAGGAAGTTGGCCAAAGGCCCTGCCACTGATACCAGGATCATCCCTTGCTTGGGGCGCTTAAAGTACCTAGGATCAATCATTACTGGTTTAGCCCAACCAAACCGAAATATCACCAGCATGAGCATGCCCAAGGGATCAATATGTGCCCGAGGATCAAGGGTCAATCTGCCTTGATACTTTGGAGTCGGGTCTCCCAACCTATACGCAACCAACCCATGGGCAAACTCATGTACCGATATAGCGAAAAGCACTGCCGGTATGAGCAGAATTAGACTCTGGATACTCAACGGCTATCCATGCCTCCTCATCTTTCATTGGTCACCCTACCAACATCGGGCCAGGCCCAAGTTTGAGTCATCCTCGCCGACCCACCAAAGTCTGCTGACATGCCGCCAGCCTTAGAGGAACGCGATCAAAGCGAATCATGTCTGCGTATGTCTCTCGTTCTACGATAACATCGCTCTGGCCCTGGAAGACTATGACCATAGCTGGCCTAGGCAAACGATTATAGTTACTGGCCATGGAGTAGTTGTAGGCTCCCGTAGAGAAGACTGCCAAGATATCTCCGGGCTCAGCCTTGGGAAGCATGATATCCTTGATCAACATGTCTCCTGTCTCGCAGCACTTACCGGCTATAGTCACCAACTCCGTCGATACCGCCCTTGCCTTGTTAGCTAGGCATGCGTCGTACCTTGCCTGATACAATATTACCCGGGGATTATCGGCCATTCCGCCATCAATGGCCACATACCGCCTCACTCCGGGAACATCCTTAATAGAGCCAACCGTATACAAAGTCACCCCTGCTTCACCCACTATCGAGCGCCCCGGCTCCACTGACACTTTAGGTAAGGGCAATCGCAAAGCTGCACAGCTACGATCTATAACCTTGCCCAAAGCTTCCGCGTAGTCCTCAAGACTAGCCGGTTCCTCATGGGCCCCGTAGCGGATGCCGAGCCCGCCCCCTAGATCGAGCTCCTCTAGCTCTAGACCTAGTACATCTCGGATCTGGCCAAGGAAAGCCATCATTATCTGGGCCGTTTGAACAAAAGAATCCAGTTCGACGATTTGTGAACCTATATGGCAATGTAAGCCCCGCAACCTGATGTTGGGAAGGCTAGCTGCCCGGCCCACGC
>JAAYRF010000014.1 GCA_012518905.1 Bacillota bacterium
GGCCGATATCGGCCGCCCTTCTACATAGCAGCAGGAGGAAGTCGATCCTTTCTAGAATCGTAATCAAAACGCAAAGGTGGCGATGATCTTCATGGACCGAACAGAGGCTTTAGAGTTGGTAAAGAAGCACGTTAAGACTGAGAATCTGATCAAGCATATGCTGGCAGCGGAAGCCATCATGCGGCGATTAGCCTTACACTTCGGCGAAGATGTGGAGCTATGGGGGTTGGCGGGCCTTGTCCATGATGTAGACTATGAAGAGACGGCCAGTGATCCCAGCCGACACGCTATAATTGGGGCAGAACTATTGCGGTCGTTGGATGTGGACCCTGCGATTGTTCAGGCCGTGTTGGGACACGCCGATAAGGGACCCCGCCTGACTATGATGGACAAGGCGCTATACGCAACAGACCCGTTGACGGGGCTCTTGGTGGCTTGTGCGCTGGTCCATCCAGACAAGCAGATCAATTCCGTCGATGTAGAATTTGCGCTAAATCGTTTTGGCGAAAAGAGCTTTGCCCGGGGGGCAGACAGAGAGATCATAAGAAGCTGTGGCGAGTTGGGTCTGGAGTTAGAGGAATTTGTCACTCTTGGCCTTGAAGCCATGCAGGGTATTGCCGAGGATCTCGGTCTTTGATTGAGTCAAAATAAGCAATTCTCCATCGTTAGGGGCAGGGCAGAGGTGATCGTCTAGGGTGATGCTTTGCCCTGCCCATGCTTCTTAGCTTAACTTAGTCCATGTCAGGCGCAATGGATAGCTGGCTGATGACAGATATCACACCTCGGGCACGGCAGGCTAGCTGATAGGCCTGTGATTCCATCTCCTTAGAAGGAACTTGGCCTAGTAGGTAGGCTGTTCCGTCCCGCACTTGCACCCCCACTTGGTCACCGATCATTGGATCTGCTAATAGTTCCTCACTGATTTCCATTTCCACATCATTATCGGTAATCGCTCCATCGGTGCTAACACTCACTCCGTCTTGATAGGCCTGAATCCCGGGAATCGTGGTTACCAGCTCCTTGATATAGAGCTTTTCTGCTAAGGTATCTACTACACCCTGTACGCGGGCTGTTCCCTCAATAACGGTACCTTCCAGTCCATAACTCCGCAAATTGATATCGTGCATCAATGCTTGGCATACTGCAGCTTGGAGATCGTCTTCCGGCTTGTTGCCTTGCACAATTCGGTCACGGTGCTCCGCATCCATCCAGCGGGCTTCTCGGGGTCGGGGATGTAGTGATGAGGGACGCCCATAACCTGGCCCCCACCGGCTTTTCAAACGCGTGAATCGCCGCATGCTTTAGCCTCCCATGTTTTGATCACTATTAGTTTGGCACTCAACCGCAGGGTTATGCTTCACAGAGACGATTATGTTGCGATCTCCTGGAGATTCCCGAGCATGTCAGGCCATTGTTGGCAGTAGGGCAGCGCGGTATCAGCATACAAGCTGTTTGCAGACCATATGATCAAGGGAAGTGACCACCGGATTGTGATAGGAAGATCCTAGCGCTGACGAAGGAGGGGCGTGGTAGCATTGAAAATAATGTTGGTGGGTTCCCCCAATGTAGGCAAGAGTCTACTATTTAACTGGTTGACTGGTCAATATGCTGCGGTATCCAACTACCCCGGTACTACTGTGGAAGTAGCTCGAGGACAGGCTCTAGTAGACACAATGGTAGTGGAGGTGGTGGATACTCCGGGAATTTATGGACTAGTCCCAGCAACTGAGGAGGAGGCCGTCACCCGCAGAGTATTGTGGGAAGAGGATTTTGACTTATTGCTCCACGTTGTGGACACAAAAAACCTTGAGCGGTCTTTGCCGTTGACTTTGGCGCTAATGGAGGCTGGTTTTCCGTTGGTTCTTGTCTTGAACATGTATGACGAAGCGAAGAAGCTCGGATTGACAATAGATGAAGGGGAGCTAGAAAAGCGCTTGGGCATACCCTGCATTATCACAATCGGTACATCGGGGTATGGCCTTGCCAGAATGGAGGAAGCTGTGGCTGAGGCTCTTAGCAAATCAGAGGCACACAAGGGCGTTAGGGGGATTTCCCCAGTTGCCATGGGAATCTCTTATTCTGTGCCCATAGCAAAATACCTGCGGCAGGCTGATGGGATGCTGGCCCACTCATACCCTTTTTCATCTCGGAGTATAGCACTATTGGTGCTTCAGGGGGATGAAGAGATGAAGGGGTGGTTGAGTCCGCAGGAGCAAGGAAGTATCAAGACACTGCTTCCTGATAGCGATAGTCTGACTTTACAGGTGGCAATGACCCGGAGGCGTGCCAGCGATAGCATACTGCGGGGCCTATTGTTTGCTTCAGAGAAGTCACCCCAACAGTCCTGGCTGGATAGCTTGACCCTGAATCCTATAACCGGTGTGCCTTTACTAGTTCTGATAGTATACCTTTGCCTTTACCGGTTTGTAGGGGTCTTTGGCGCGGTAACCGTAGTGGACTTCCTTGATAAGAAAGTATTTAGCGATTTGTTTAATCCCTTTGTGGATCACATAGTGGATAGCCTTACCACAAATCAGTTGATCCGAGAACTGATAGCCCATGAGTATGGCGTTCTCACCTTGGGGCTTAGGTATGCTGTGGCAGTTGTTTTTCCCATTGTAACCACGTTTTTCTTCAGTTTCGCCTTGCTGGAGGATTCTGGTTACTTGCCCCGGTTAGCCTACCTTTTGGATCGGGTATTCCAGTGGGTAGGCTTGAGTGGACGGGCAGTCTTGCCGCTTAGCTTGGGTTTTGGGTGTGGTACAATGGCCACTTTGGTTACCCGCACACTAGAGACCCGACGGGAGCGCATTATCGCCACCATGATCCTGGCATTGGCTATCCCGTGTTCAGCTCAGTTGGGTGTGATCCTGGCACTTTTGGCGAGGCACACTCTGGCTCTTTTCATCTGGGCAATGACTGTTGGTATCGTTGCACTAGCTGCCGGTCTAATTCTAGATCACCTACTGCCTGGCAACCCTCCCAGATTCATTCTAGAACTACCGCCTCTGCGCTGGCCAATGCTGCGCAATGTCTTCCGCAAAACTGCAACGAGGGTCAACTGGTATTTTATGGAGATCATGTCATTGTTTCTCCTCGCCAGCGTATTGATCTGGCTTGGCCGTGTGACTGGAGCTTTGGACAGATTGGTAATCATTATGACACCGCTTATGGCAAGGCTAGGTCTTCCACCCAGTGCTGCCCACGTCTTCTTGTATGGATTCTTCCGCCGAGATTACGGAGCGGCCGGGCTTTACGATATGCAAAGCACTTTATCTGTTCGGCAACTGACTGTTGCTGCGGTAACACTTACTCTTTTCATACCCTGCATAGCCCAGTTCATCATGATGGTGAAGGAACGGGGATTGGCGACATCCCTTGTTGTTGTGGCTTGCGTTTTTCCTGCGGCGTTCTTGATTGGGTTTCTCCTCAACAGTGTGCTTAGTCTCAGTTTAGCCCTTTGACGGAGAGAGAATACTGCTGATTATGACCCAAATGCTTTCTGGGACAACCGAGAATCCGCAAAAGGGGAGAAAGGAGGCAACCAGAGGATCTTGCTAGACGAGGGTATAATATCTAGGTCGAAAAGGATTATATCGCTAAGCGAGTTGCCTTTGGGGCAGAGCGCCGTCGTTGTCAGATTGCCACAGGACCAAGCACTGTTGGCCCGCTTGGCCGCGTATGGCTTGCTGCCTGGTGTAGAGCTACAGGTAGAACGTCAGACGCCCGCCCCTGTTATTTTATGTGGCGCAACTCGGGTAGCGTTGGATCGAAAGACGGCCAGGGCAATCATGGTGCTTTTCTGAGAGGGGAAAACTTGCTTTTGACGAAGAGAAAACAGAAGGAGCAATTCACAACAGGCTGCCGGTAAAGAAGAGGCGATGGCTATGTCAGGGAAACTGAATTCACCTTGGAGTGGAAATGAAGATAGTGCAGGAGCAAACCAGGAATTAACAGGAACAATAAATGTAGCACTGGTGAACCCCGAGATTCCCCCTAACACCGGCAGCATAGCCCGACTTTGCGCTGCCACCGGTTGCACTTTGAACTTGGTACGACCTTTGGGTTTTTTTCTCGATGATAAGCGATTGAAACGAGCGGGTTTGGACTATTGGGACTTGCTGGTGCATAGGTTCTTCGATAGTACTCAGGAGCTGGAGCGGGCCTATGCCGACAAGAACATCTATTACGTTACCACTAAGGGGCATAGGTGGTACTCCAATGTTCAGTATTATCCGGGAGATCTGGTGGTATTTGGCCCGGAGACGGCAGGATTGCCCCAAGATCTATTGGCCGCTTATCCCGAGCGGTGTGTTCGGATTCCAATGTTGCCCGATGAGCGGGCCAGGTCACTGAACTTGGCCAATTCTGTGGCCATTGTACTCTATGAAGCATTGCGACAACTAGGATTTTCGGGTTTGGTTTGAGCCGCAAATGGTACCTTGTAGATCCAACGATTAAGACCAGGAGGTGGAAAGATACCCTATGCTTAAGGGTGTCTGATCTTATGAAGCTGACTTTTCTTGGACATGCATGTTTTCATCTAAAGACAGAGCAAGGGGAGCTCCTTTTTGATCCCTATCTAACCGGTAATCCTTTGGCAACACAAGCTGCCCAAGATGTTACCGCGGATGCCATCTTAGTAAGCCATGGTCATGGAGACCATCTAGGTGATGCTATAGCTATTTCAAAGCGTTTGGACATACCCATTGTGACCAATTTCGAGCTGGCCCTTTATTGCGAAAAGCAAGGAGCCAAGACCCACGCCATGCATATCGGCGGTGACTATACTTTTCCCTTTGGCTGGGTCAAACTCACACCGGCATGGCACGGCTCATCAGTAGAACACGATGGCGAGATCATCTATGCAGGACAACCTTGTGGATTTGTGGTGAGAGCTGATGGGAAGACAGCTTACTTTGCCGGTGATACAGGATTGTTCGGTGATATGCAGCTTTTGGGCGACATGTACGATATCGATGTGGCTATGCTTCCCATTGGCGGCAATTTTGTTATGGGTGTTGAGGATGCTGTACGAGCTGCCAAGATGCTTAGGGCCTCTACGGTAGTGCCTATGCATTATAATACCTTCGAGCTTATCCGACAGGACCCAGAGGAGTTTGCCCGTCGATTGGAGGCACTTCGGATCAATTGCCGTATTCTAAACCCTGGTGAAGCTA
>JAAYRF010000115.1 GCA_012518905.1 Bacillota bacterium
AAACCGTCTCGAACGCTTGGAAGGCGTAGCTTCAGTAAGTGTGTCCGGTGGACAGGAGCGGGAGATCAGAATAGTGCTCCACCCTGGGCTTTTGGCCACCCATGGAGTTTCCATAGATGCTGTTAGCCAAGCTTTGCGCATGGCTAGTCTTAACCTGCCCGCGGGGAATATCGAAGATAACGGTCTGGAGTACGTGCTCAGAACAGCCGGGGAATTCACCAGTGTTGAGCAGATCGGTTCAGTTAAGGTTCCTACTGGAGGCGGGGGACTAGTTAGCATTACAGATATAGGAACTATAGAAGACGGCTACAAGAAGGTCGGGCACCTCAGCCGCTACAACGGTCAGCCTAGTATCATGCTCTCTATCCAAAAGGAAGCCTCCAGCAACAGTGTGCGGGTGGCGGAAAAGGTCCGGGCGGCCATTCATGATCTAGAGAAAGAACTGGGTGAAGACGTATCCTTGGAGATCGCTCAAGACACGTCGGTATTCATCAAGGATGCTATCGACGGTGTCACCTCCAACGCCCTTATGGGTGCCCTCTTGGCTATGGTGGTCCTCTTCCTTTTCTTAAGGAGTATGCGGCCAACACTAGTAATTGGAGTAGCCATACCAATATCTATATTAGCGGCTTTTGCGATGATCTACTTTAGCAAGACCACCATTAATATGATGTCCTTGGGTGGTCTCGCCCTGGGTGTCGGCATGTTAGTAGATAATGCTATTGTAGTTTTGGAGAACATATTCCGTCAGCGGGAGCTCGGCAAAAACGCTGTGGAAGCCGCTCAGATCGGTGCAGAAGAAGTAGGTATGGCAATTACAGCGTCAACCTTAACAACGGTATCAGTATTTATCCCAGTAGTATATGTCTCGGGTATTGCCGGCGAGATATTTAAGGATATGGCCTTTACCGTTACCTTCTCTTTATTGGCATCACTCTTAGTTTCTTTGACCTTAGTACCAATGCTGGCCTCACAGATCATGGGAAACGGCAAGATCGATGCCAAAGAAGGCGGTATCCGGGCCATAAGATTCATGGGGCGGTTTAGCGATTTTATGCAAGAAGTGTATGGACGTCTCATCGCGTGGGTACTGCATCACCGATTGGCCACTATAGGCATCGCAGTCTTAACCTTGGTGATTTCTCTAGTACTCTTCCCCAAAGTGGGAATGGAATTCATGCCAAGCATGGACCAAGGGCAAATCCAGATCTCTGTATCTATGCCCAAAGGCACAAGACTGGAAGATACTGATAGGGTCGTGCGTGAGGTAGAAGAATACGTGACTTCCATACCGGAAATTGAGACCATATATACTACCGTGGGTTCGGGAGGCGTCTCTTCTACAGGTATCAGTATGGGTGGTGGTGAGTTTGGCAGTATAGGCCTAAACCTGCGACCTGTGGAAGAGAGAACGAGAAATGTCAGGGATATTCTCGGGGACATCCGGGAGTTTGTGGCCCAGATCCCGGGAGCCAAAATCAACGTATCCGGCGGGGACGTAATGATGGTATCCTTTGGCCAGCCCATTCAGCTAGAGCTCAGGGGCGATGATATGGGTCTATTGGGTCTTGCCGCCGATGAACTGATAGCTGCCATTAAGGAGATACCGGGGACCCGGGAACTTCGCAGCAGTCTTGATGAAAGCAGTCCCGAAATCCAGGTAGTGATTAATCGAGATAAGGCAGCGGCCTATGGTGTCAGTGTTGCCCAGATTGCCTCGGGCCTCAGAACAGCAGTCAGTGGCACTACTGTAACCAAGTTTCGCACCGAAGGCAAAGAGGTCGATGTCACAGTACAGCTAGGTGAGATGTGGCGGGATAACCTTGAGGCAGTGGGAACTGTGCCCATCTATACGGCCCGAGGTGCCTCTGTGCCTCTGCAGGATTTAGCTACCCTGCAATACGGGGAAGCCCCTATTCAAATCTATCGCAGCGGCCAGAGTCGTGTTGTAACTATCTCCGGAGATATAGCAGAACGGCCCTTGAATCTGGTCATGAACGATATCCGGAACCTGGTGGATGGTTTCTCCCTGCCAGAAGGGATGCAGGTTACCTATACTGGCCAAGACCAGCAAATGCAGGAATCCTTTGTAGAATTAGGCCAAGCGATGCTCTTAGGTATTCTTCTGGTCTTTATGATCTTAGCATCTCAGTTTGAATCACTGACTCAGCCGCTGATCATCATGGTGACATTGCCCTTAGCCGTGATTGGCGTGATTTTGGGCCTTCTGATTGGCAATGCAACTTTCAATATCATCGCCTTTGTTGGGGCTATTATGCTGGCTGGTATCGTGGTCAATAACGCCATAGTCTTGATCGA
>JAAYRF010000116.1 GCA_012518905.1 Bacillota bacterium
ATTGAAGGGGCAGTGAGGGTATCAAGAGATAAACCTGTTCTCATCGATAAGTACCTACCTGGCATAGAAATCGAGGTAGATGCCGTCAGCGATGGGGAAGATGTGCTCATACCTGCAATCATGCAGCACATAGAGCGGGCAGGAGTCCACTCAGGCGATAGCATCGCTTTCTGTCCAGCCCATCTGCAGCCTGAACTGGAGCAAGCAATTATCGATATTACGACTAAGCTGGCCCAAGCCCTGCCGGTATACGGTCTACTCAATATCCAGTATGTTATCCACAAAGATAAAGTCTATGTGATAGAAGTCAATCCCAGAGCGAGCCGCACTGTACCCTTTCTGAGCAAAGTCACTGGTATTCCCCTTGTAGCCCTGGCCTGTAGAGTGGTCTTGGGTCACAAATTAAGAGATCTGGGCTATGGTACGGGACTGTATCCCAGATCCCAGGTAATTGGCGTGAAAATGCCAGTCTTCAGTTTTGCCAAACTCAAGGGAGTTGATGTATTCCTAAGCCCAGAGATGAAATCCACCGGTGAGTGCATGTCGGCAGATACTGATTGGGGCGCAGCACTATACAAAGCCTTTGTGGCAGGGGGGGTGGCATTGCCTGAAGAGGGCACTATCTTGGCAACCATAGCCGACCGGAATAAGAAAGAAAGCCTTAAGGGGTTAAGTGAGCTTTATCGAATGGGTTTTCATATATGCGCTACCCCGGGAACGGCTCGATTCCTTGAGGGACACGGTATGGTTGTAGATACTGTGGGCAAAATCGACCAGCCATCACCGACGGTTCTTGATGTTTTGCGTCAAGGCCGCATCAAGTTGGTCATTAACACTATGACCGCTGGCAAGCAACCCCAGAGAGACGGATTCCGTATCCGCCGTACCGCTGTGGAACTGGGCATCCCTTGTTTTACCTCCCTAGATACACTGACGGCCTTCCTAGAAGCCGTACGGTTTCTCCACAGCAAGAGAAAGCCCCGGCTCATGTCCTTAGCGGACTATTATGTACTTCAAGGCATAAGCGACAAAGGAGTAGACTGATATGATCATCGAGAAAGCAAGGGTGATATCCAACAGCGAGATTAAGCTAGGCTATTATTTTCTGCGTCTTTTTTCTCCGAAAATGGCAGAAGTGGCGGAGCCGGGCCAGTTTGCCATGCTGCGATGCAGCTACAACAACACAAGCGATCCTTTGCTGCGCCGGCCTTTGAGCTTCCATGATGCATCTTGGAAGAAGGGAGAGATATCCTTCCTCTATCAAGTAAAGGGCAAAGGTACCAAAGAGCTTTCGCGGCTGGTAGCCAATGGCAGCGCAGATGTCATGGGTCCCTTGGGGACTGGCTTTAGACTACCTAAAGTGTCGCCTGGCAAAAGACAGCCGATTGCTATCATCGGTTGTGGCGTAGGTGTGGCGCCCTTGGTATTCTTGGCCTCGACTGCCCACAATCGAGGCTACGAAGTGCGGACTTTTATAGGTGCCCGCAGTGAATCCAGCCTTTTGGTGGATCCTATTCTAGTGGCTAAGTCCAGCGTCCTTTCCACTGCTACGGAAGATGGAAGTGCGGGTTACCATGGGAATATCGTATCGCTCTTGCGAAATAAGGAGAGCTTGGTAGCGGAATGTGGCCCTGCCTATGTCTGTGGACCCGAGGCCGCCATGGCCGCGGTAGTATCTCTTTGCACCGAACTAGGTATTCCGTGCCAAGTATCCCTGGAGAGTATCATGGCTTGTGGTGTTGGGGCTTGTCTTGGATGCACCTGCAATACTACTCGCAGTCCCAATTACACTCGGGTTTGTACCGAGGGCCCTGTGTTTGATGGCGAGGAGGTAGTTTTCTGTGACTAGTCCTAGCCTTAAAATTAATCTGGCGGGCCTGGAGCTGGAAAGCCCGATCCTAACTGGTTCTGGTACTTTTGGCTATGGGCTGGAGTATCTACCCATTATAGATGCTGATGATCTCGGGGCATTGGTGGTAACGGGTACTACCTGGGAGCCGAGGCCGGGAAACCCACCACCCCGCATTTGGGAGACTCCGTCCGGCATACTGAATGCCATTGGCCTAGAGAACCCCGGTGTTAATGTATTCATCCAAAAAAAGCTGCCTCAGATAGCTTCGTATGACTTACCTATCATAGTCAATGTCGCCGGCAATACCCTCGATGAATATGCTCAGGTCATTAGGGAGCTAGAGAAGGCTCCTGGGATTGCTGCGTACGAACTGAACATCTCATGTCCTAACGTACGCCAAGGGGGCATGGCCTTTGGAACAGATGGCCACACGGCCGCGGCAGTGACCATGGCGGCCAAGTCTGTTGCTACTCGCCCAATCATCGTGAAACTATCGCCGAATGTGACTGATATCGCTGCTATTGCTTTGGCCGTAGAAGAAGCAGGAGCTGATGCACTATCTCTAGTGAATACCTTTTTGGGTATGGCCATTGATATTGACAAGCGCCGCCCCGTACTGGGCAATCAGATGGGAGGGCTCTCAGGACCGGCTATTAGGCCTATTGCCCTTCGCATGGTGTGGCAAGTATCGCAAGCAGTGACCATCCCGGTGATCGGCATGGGAGGAATCGACTCTTGGCAGGCTGCCTTGGAGTTCATCATGGCGGGGGCAACGGCTATAGCAGTCGGCACAGCGTTTTTTATTAATCCCTACGTTGCCAAAGAGATTAGGCAAGGGCTTCTTTCTTACATGGAAAGGGAGCATTTCACCTCCATAGACCAGCTGGTAGGAATTGCTTGGCAATAGATATTTTTAGCCTAGAGGCGTCTTTGATACTACTTAAGGAAAGGTGGAAACCAAAAGACCATGAAAAGAACCTTAAAGGGTAAGGAAAACCCGATTATCGTTGCCCTTGACGTCCCTACCTGGCCGGAGGCTGAAAGCTTGGTAGTCCAGCTCAGCCCTATAGTCGACTTTTTCAAGATCGGAATGGAGCTTTTCACCGCAGCCGGTCCCGCGGCGGTGGAAGCGGTGAAAGCGGCGGGTAGTCGAGTCTTCTTGGATCTGAAGTATCATGACATACCCAATACCGTGAGGGGAGCAGTTGCCGCTGCCGCTAGATTGCGTGTAGACATGCTCACGGTACATACCAGTGGGGGGGCTCTTATGATGCGGGCCGCCGCCGAGGCTGCCGGCTCCGCTCCCCATCAACCGATCCTTCTTGGGGTAACGGTCTTGACCAGCATTGATGCTCAGATCCTCCATAGAGAGCTCCGTATCGAGGAAGAACTGAATGATCAGGTGGCTCATTTGGGGGAAATGGCAGTTGCCAATGGGATAAATGGGCTCGTGGCATCACCATTGGAGATAGCACACCTGCGGCAGGTGCTAGGCGATGAAGTCATCATTGTTACTCCAGGGATACGTCCTGCATGGGAGAAGCCCAAAGACCAGCGGCGAGTAGCCACTCCCCAAGAGGCGATAGCCTTGGGCGCTGACTATCTTGTGGTCGGTAGACCCATTACTGCTGCACCAGATCCAAGGGAAGCGGCTATGCGAATCTTGGCAGAGCTTGGGGAAACAAATGGAGGTGGAAGGAAATGACACATCAGGAGATCATGGCTATCCTGGAGGAGACGGGAGCATATCTTAAGGGACATTTCCGTTTGACATCGGGGCGCCATAGTGATAGGTACTTTGAAAAATTCAAGGTTCTCCAACACCCAAAATATGCGGAACGCCTATGCGCTGAACTGGCCCGTCGGTTCAGTGATGTTGAGGTGGACGTAGTAATTGGCCCCGCTGTTGGAGCCATCATCATAGCCTATGAAGTAGCCAGGCACCTACAAGCCAGGGCTATTTTCGCCGAACGGGAAGACGGTAAAATGCGACTGCGACGGGGATTTGAAATAGAACCAGGTGAACGGGTGTTGATAGTTGAGGATGTAATTACCACCGGAGGGTCTGTTCGGGAAGTTATTGAACTGGTGGAGGGTACCGAGGGTTCCATTCAAGGAGTAGGGCTACTAATGGATCGCAGCGGGGGGACCATCAACCTTGGCTATCGGCTGGAAGCCTTGGTTGCCAGCGAGATCGTTAGCTACATGCCGGATGATTGCCCCTTGTGCGAGGAGGGTGTGCCGATTACCCAAAGAGGTTCTCGGAACCTTTGGGTTGTATAAATACAGTGTGGCAATAGATCCCTGGCAAGCTGGACATGATGCTGGGGAAAAAGGGGATCAGCTCCCCAGAGGAAGGGGCCGTCGGGTATGGGGAAGAAGTTGGCAGTTGTTTTCTTGGTTCTTTTTGTTGTTGGTATTTGTCTAGGCGGTGCCCAAGAATGGCTTAGGTTGGGTATTTCCAGGAAGGCAATCCACGAGGCCAGTGAAGAGGACGTAGACGGGATCAAGATGCCTGAAAGACCCATTGTCAACGTAACGCCGGTGGAGCATACAGTTACGGTCTATTTCAGTGATGGGGAGGCTATGTACTTGATACCTGAAGAGCGCAGGCTGACAGCCTCCGGTAGGAGTAGTGCCGAGATGGTCATCGGTGAGTTGATTCGCGGCCCCCAAGAACCTGACCATGTGCAGACTGTTCCACCTAATGCCCGTCTACGAAGTCTTTGGGTAGACGATGGCATTGCCTATGTCGACTTTTCCAGGGAATTTCAGACTGAACACTGGGGTGGCTCTGCCGGAGACACCTTCACTTTGTTTTCCGTCGTCAACTCTCTTACCGAGCTGCCTGGTATCGAAGCTGTTCAGTTTCTGGTTGAGGGAGAGATGGAGGAGGCTATCCTCGGCCATACAGATACGACGGAACCCATGGGCCGTCGGGAAGATCTCATTAGACGGCGATAGGTACAGCGGCAATTCGGGAGACTGCATTCCTACCAGTCACCTATTGACAGCAGCACCTGAGCATTGTAGAATAGGGCATAACAAATTCACGTAACGTAGAAAGCTATGAGAGGGAAAAGTAGCCCTGACCAAGCGGTGCAGAGAGCCGGGCAAGGTGCAAGCCGGCACGTGAGGCTGAGGCGAAGTTCTCCCTGGAGCTGTGCCGCTGAACCGTAGTAGGCAGCAACGGAGACTTCCACCGTTATAAGGAAGCAGGCCTCGACTGTCTTGGATATCTGTGATGAGTGCCAAGATAAAGGTGTCTGGCTAAGTGGCGTGATAGCTCTACATCACGCAATTAGGGTGGTACCGCGAGTCACCCCTCGTCCCTGAATGGATGAGGGGTTTTTTGTTTTACCCATTACTTGTGGAGGAGGAATCATAAATGATCATTGTGATGCAGAGGGAAGCGACAGAGAAGCAATTGAAAGATGTTCTTGCTCGCATCGAGGCTTTTGGCCTTGAATCCCATACCATAGTCGGAGTCAAGAGAACAGTCATTGGAATTGTGGGAGACAAGAACGGGTTGGATTCCACTGCTTTTGAGGGTTTACCAGGAGTAGACAAGGC